>VGTI01000003.1 GCA_016874735.1 Deltaproteobacteria bacterium | reverse complement strand
TAATCCCTACAGTGACAACGGAATCAAGATATTCAGTGCCAATGGCTATAAGCTTCCTGACGAGGTTGAAGAAAAGCTTGAACTTATGCTCGAAGACCCTAGCCTTAGCGATAACCTACCGACGGGATCGGGCATAGGCCGCGCCAAACGTATTGAAGATGCGATTGGTCAGTACGCTGTTTATTTGAAAGAGCAATTTCCTAAGCAGCTGACGCTGGATGGTTTACGACTCATCATCGATTGTGCCCACGGCGCCGCGTACCGTGTGGCACCTAAGGTCTTCACGGAGCTTGGTGCGGAGTGCTTCCTTCTTGGCGTTGAGCCGAACGGCACCAATATCAACGAGGGTTACGGGGCCCTTCACCCGCAACGCCTAGTCGATCAGGTCAAATTGTACAAAGCAGACGTCGGACTGGCCTTCGACGGGGATGCCGATCGCCTGGTAGTCGTTGATGACAAGGGCGAGATCATCGATGGCGATGAAATCTTGGCGATTTGTGGCATTCAAATGGTGCGCCAGGGCACTCTGCGTAAAAACACGGTCGTTAGCACTGTCATGAGCAACATGGGCCTCGACATTGCCCTCGAAAGGGTAGGGGCGCAGCTACGCCGCACCAAAGTTGGCGATCGCTACGTTATGGAAGAAATGATTAAGGGTGACTACAACCTAGGCGGGGAACAATCTGGACATTTGATCTTTCGCGATAGCGCGACCACAGGGGACGGAATTCTTGCGGCACTGCACATTCTAAAGATTATGGTGTCTGAGGGACGCAAGATTTCTGAGCTCAAGGGCTGCATGGAACGCTTACCGCAGGTGCTGCGCAATGTCCGCGTCAAAGCTAAAGTTCCTTTGGAAGAACTTCCAGATCTTGCGAAATTGATTAGACAGATGGAGCAAAAGCTGGGTAAAGGTGGGCGAATCTTGTTCCGCTACTCCGGTACAGAGAGCCTAGCCCGCATTATGGTCGAGGGACAAAACTCAGACGAGATCGAAGCTATAGCCACTGAGCTCTGCACCGAAACGGCGGCAGCAATTATGAATCACAAAGGCCAAGTTCAATGATTCGTCTCGGTGTTAACCTCGATCACATTGCAACGCTGCGACAAGCTCGTGGAGAGCGCTACCCAGATCCAGTGCAGGCGGCACTGCTGGCTGAGGTCGGTGGTGCAGACAATATTACCTGTCACCTGCGCGAGGATCGCAGACACATCCAAGACCGTGATGTCTTTGCCTTAAAAGACACTATTCAGGTGCCCCTAAACTTCGAAATGGCCGCTACCAAGGACATGCTAGACCTGGCGATCAAGGTAAGACCGCACGCGGTGACGTTGGTGCCTGAAAAGCGCGAAGAACGCACGACCGAAGGTGGTCTTGATTTGCTTGGCAATAAAGAGGTCATTAAGGCAGCCACCAAACGTCTCGTGGACGCAGGGATCTTAGTATCACTATTTGTCGAACCAGATGTAACTGCCGTCACACTAAGCAAAGACTTCGGTGCCGACGCTGTTGAGTTTCATACGGGTAGTTTCTGCCATAAAATGGCGGCCACGACGTCTTCTCGAGCGCAAAGACCACTAGTCCAAAAGTTAATTGATGCCGCAGCCACGGCTCATCATCTCGGATTGCAGGCGCATTTTGGGCATGGTCTCAACTACACCAACGCGCAGTGGCTACAAGTGATCAGCCACGCCGAAGAGGCTAATATCGGTCATGCCATTATTGGCCGCGCCCTTTGGGTGGGCCTGAAAGATGCAGTGGCTGAGATGAAGCGCCTACTGAACGATCCCACCTTCCGGCCAATCTGGGATTGATCCAATGCCTGTGGATAAATTGTGGACGAAAACTATTAGCCTTAATGATTTAGGCGCTTTGGGATTTAATCTGGCGACCGAGCTCATGGCTTGGAACGGCGAGCACCCATTTTGCCTTTGGCTGATTGGACCACTAGGAGTGGGCAAAACCACCATTACGGGGGAGGTACTGCGTCAGCTTGGCCTGCCGCGCGTGGTGCCAGTTACCTCACCAACCTATACGTACATGAATGAGTATGAGATTGACGGCCATTGGTATGCTCATCTTGATCTCTACCGATCAAACTCTGGCCTAAGTTCTGAGGACCTTGGCTTGGCCGATGTGAGGCCCTACCGGGGCCTTTTTGTCGAGTGGCCCGAGCTCAAGGCCGATGACCCTTACTTAAGGCCCACACATACCTTAGAGCTTGATTTCGGACCCAACAGTGACGAGCGCAAGGTTAGCTTCAGTCGCGTTAATCAGTGAGTCGGAGCAGACTTCGCCTTGCCACGGGCACTGGGGCTCTTTAGAGGGCCAGGAAGTTTTGGCAGAGCCGCAAATTTGCCCCCCTCCATGTACTCCAGTTTCAGTCCAACCGGAATGTGGTGAGGATCTTTGATTTTTTCGCGATTGAAACTCATAAGGCGTGGCCAGGCGTCGGGACTTCCGTAGGTTTGAGCCGCTATCTTACTGAGCGAGTCGCCCTTTTTCACGACAAAGGTCTTCATAGTGGTGTTATAGGTCTTGGCAAATGCCTTGGCCTTGTCAATCCGCACATCGTAGCGGATGACGTCCCCGGCGTAGATACGATTGGCATCGGTAAGACCGTTGACGTGAGCAAGCTCTTGCCACCTCTTTGCCGTACCGTAAATCTTTTTAGATATAGTCGCCAGCGTGTCACCAGGCTCGATCACGTACTGCGAGCTGTCGGACTTTTTCAGAGGGGGGTGGGTGTCAGCCGTGTTGTCTCCACTGCTACCTCTGCCCCGTCGCTCAGTTTTGCCCGGAAGGTTTTGGGCAGCTCCTGGGCTGGAAATGGTCTGTACATCGCCCGGATCCGTAGGCTGAACGCTACCATCAAAAATGGATGACGTGTCGGATGCAGCTGAATCCGCAACTACCGAGTCCCCAGTTGTTGTTACGCTATCGGTGAGCTCCGCCTTAACCGTATCTGAACCCGTATTCAAAGTCTCCGATGGTATGGCCGACGCCGTCTCCGCGGCTGGCGTTGTCATATCTGCCACTGCACTGTCCCCGGCTGTACTCGCCGTATCGCTGGGCGACGTTGCGTCGGTACTCGCTGATGCCCCATCACTCGGGGCGGTTACATCTAATGGAGCTGAGTCCTGGTAATCTGACCCGTAAGCTGGTGCCACAACCTCCGTCGGTTCAATCTCATCGCTTGAGCACGCCGTCACACCACCACTCAGCAGTACTGAGATCGCCAAGGCTCTCGTCGATAATTTGATCCACGAAGCATAAGCGAATGGCTGTTGGTTTTTCATGACCACGACTCCTATACGGCGAATTAAATCCTGTGTTCGCTTTCATTTCGGCAGGTATGGGCGAAAAGTTTAGCGCCAAGCTCCTGCGAGTGAGTTTTTTTAGTTTAATTATTTCGTATGGTTGAAAGTTTTTGGAGGAATATCATTGATCTGTGCGCCAGCCTTTAGTATGACTCACCCGCCTTAGATAGGACACGCACCCGTGGCTCAGTTGGATAGAGCACCAGACTACGAATCTGGGGGTCGGGCGTTCGAATCGCTCCGGGTGCGCCATCCCTTTCCTCCTTATTCTTCGCTGACATCTCCATTCCCAACGATTGTTTGACAGTAATGATAAAATCATGAACTATGATTTTATGAACGATCGATTGTGACGAAGTCACTCTCAGCTGTCAAAAACGGCTTTGCCTTTAGGTTGCCATGGCTCGCTCAACTTCTCCGCGCAGTCTCGCCAAGAAAAAGCCGCCGTCGTCACTAATCTTGCTTGAGGAGGTTGGTGGTAAGGGTCGTGGTGTATTTGCCGGTAGGGATATAGCTGCCCAGGAGGAAGTCCTGGAATTCCTGGGTAATGTGGTCGATGTGTCCGAACTGGCTGATTTGACCCACGCATTGCAGATCGGTCCACGTGAGTTTCTAACCTCGTCTGGTGACGTCGATGATTATGTGAACCACTCATGTGAACCGAATTGTGGCATCAGGAACGATGGTCATAGGGTCGTACTTTTCGCCTTGGGCGATATTGCCAAAGATGACGAAATTACTTTTGACTACTCAACGACCCAGACCGGCGGCTTCTGGTCCATGCTTTGCCAGTGCGGCAGTGCAAAATGTCGCGGCATGATTGGCGACTTCCACGACTTGCCGGTGACCACCAAAGCCTTTTACGTGACCCAAGGTGCCGTGCTCACTTATTTAGTCGAAGATGGGGTTAAACCATCCAAGGTCAGCAACGGTGAGTATAAGTCCGGACGCCGATCACGGAAAAAGCCCATTCCAGCTCGGAACGCTTGAGCGCCTTTTAAATCTAAAGTCGCCATGAGCACACCCGAGAAACCCGGATCACCCTCACAGACCATATCTCCGCGGAAGTCGCAGGCAAAACTGTGTCCGTAAAACGTACAACTTGCAGCCCCGAACCGTTCGGTGCCGATGCGGTTTGCCGCAGCGACGTAAACGGAATTATGGACAGCATGTCCAACCATCGCTCGCTGCCACATGGCCGGGGTATTCGGGCTCGCCACCATATCAGTTGGTTCAGAGCCTATGGCAGTGGGATAAAGTAGTAAGTCCGCTCCTCTAAGCGCCATGGCTCGAGCACATTCTGGAAACCATTGATCCCAGCAGATACCCACGCCAACGCAGCCAAACTTGGTGTTCCACGACTTAAACCCAGTATCACCGGGATTAAAGTAATACTTCTCCTCATAGCCTGGTCCGTCAGGAATATGGCTCTTCCGATAAAAACCTAAGATCGTTCCGTCAGCATCGATCATAGCTAGGCTGTTAAAGTGGGCTTGCCCTGCACGCTCAAAGAAACTCAGGGGCAGTACCACGCCAAGCTCTCGAGCGAGATTTTGGAAGGTACCTAAAAAGGGATGTCCGTTGACCGGGTGAGCCCAGCCAAAATACTCCTCTCGCTCCTCTTGGCAAAAGTAGTGATTTTCAAAAAGCTCGGGCAAAAGGACAATATTGGCGCCCTTCGTCGCCGCCTCCCGCACGAACGCGGAGGCCATATTTACATTGGCTTCGAGGTCGCGCTCCATACGCATCTGCACCAAACCAAGCTTTATTGTCATCTTTCTACCTCTGGTTGTTGCTGCGTCAGACAGTGAAAGCTGCCACCACCAACGATAATGCTACGGGACGATAGCCCGATGACCTTGCGATCAGGGAGGAGTCCTTGCAGTATGGAAAGCGCCTTATGATCGTTCGGGTCACCGTACTGGGGGACCAAAACCGCACTATTCACGAAATAGAAGTTTGCATAGGTTGCTGGTAGGCGTGTGCCATCCTCGAGATGAATTGGCTCTTTGGGGAGTGGCAATTCAACCACCTTTAACGCTATTCCACGAGCATCGATCTCGGCCTTCAGAATCTCCAGATTCTCAAGCATAGGGGGATAATTCGGATCGTCCTTGTTGTCGGTAACCGAGGTCACAACGACCCCAGGCGCGACAAATCGCGTAATGGTGTCTACGTGCCCATCTGTATGGTCACCTTCGAGGCCCTCGTTAAGCCAAATTACGCGCGATATGCCCAAATAATCAGCGAGATATCGCTCGATGTCAGCGGGCGATAAATGCGGATTCCTCGTCGGTGTCAGGAGACATTGCCTAGTTGTCAGACAGGTCCCAAAGCCATCGACATCGAGGGATCCGCCCTCCATGATGATCCCCGGCTCGAACCTAGGTAGCCGTAGCGTGGGGGCCAGCCGTTCAGGTACCAGATTGTCCTTAGCGCTTTCGTATTTGTCTCCCCACGCATTAAAGCCCCAGTTTACATATGCGTAACCGGAGTCTTTTAATAACGAATGGGGATCCCGCCGCCGAACGAAAATTGGCCCATTGTCACGCATCCACACGTCATCCAGCGGCATCGGATGAAATTTGATGCCAGCAGCGTCCCGTAGCGCGTTAGTGGCAGAGTCCCAAGCCTCACCATCGCGCAAAAGCAGATGAACGGTCTCATACTTGGCTATGGCCCTCACCAAGGCCTCGTATTCAACACGGACTTCCTTAAGGCGGCCAAACCACATATCGTCGTCAAATGGCCAACTCATCCATGTTGCCTGATGACGTTCCCATTCGGCTGGCATAAATAGACCTAAGCTCCGCGGTAAGGTCGAAAGTACCCCAGTCATCCGTGTCTCCTCACTGGATAAGCTACCGTAATCACTTTACACATGGGTGAATTAAGAAAGTGTGGCGGAGAGAGAGGGATTCGAACCCTCGGTACAGTTTCCCGTACGCATCCTTAGCAAGGATGTGCCTTCAGCCACTCGGCCATCTCTCCGGAGATGATATGTGGACTTACTGCGGAACGAGCCGCGAGTCGAAGTTATACCGGCGGAAGCCCGGCAGAGTCAAAAGATTTTGACTCATTTTTGAATTTTTTGAGCTAGCTCAAATGGAAGCGCCAAGCACCAGACGCAAATAAATAAGGCGGCTGTATGGATCACTCTTAAACCGGCCGTCACGCCACTTAGGGTCCCCGCGTTCAAGACCAAGCCCAAGCCATTCAGCGCCGGCGTAGAAATGGCGCCACTGCCAACGACTGCCTACCGAGGCGCTTAGGCCATAACTCGTTTTGTCGCCGGGACTGTACTTTGAGACGCCATCACTAGCAGTGCACGTGGTTTCATATTTACGATAGTAAGGGGAGAAAGCGACATTGAAGTCGTTGGTTAAAAACCACCGAATCCGTCCACCGCGGATAAACCCATCGTCTATGTAGGGGCCATTGATCAGCTCACACGGATGGGGCCCAATATTAACACTAGTGCTTTGTGGCGGTGACTCGGTGTACAACTCAACCGAAAGATCGCGAGATAATTGGTAACCTAAGCTGAGGTTTGACCCCGAATATAGCTCCACGCCGATGTGGTATTTGGTGGACTGACGCGCTTCTGCCGACTCATCAGTTTCTGGCTCTTCACTCATGAGGAAGGGCAAATCAAAGTCGGCCTCTTGGGCTCGAGCTGCCGAAGACAGCATCATTACGACAAGCACCAGATATAGCTGCAGTCGATGGAGCATGACACCCGTCCGAGCAAAAGTTCCTAAGCCAACGCGCTAATGGGTTCCCGCTGTGCTGCAACAGCTTTTTTGCGCTATTATAGCGAAGATGTCGGGAAGTTTTGGCGGAGAGAGAGGGATTCGAACCCCCGGTAGGTTGCCCTACAACGGTTTTCAAGACCGCCGCCTTAAGCCACTCGGCCATCTCTCCAATTATTGCTAAGGGTCATACTATAAACTATCGATTCAGCCACTTCCAACGAATTTGCGCACGAATGTCATACTTCGTCTGTGCGTCACTGGTCGTATCGCAGATGGTGTGCGCTAGCAGCCTTCAAGCTGAAACCGCTGATCTCCAGTTCTTCGGCGATGTGCTTATCACTAATAAGTCGCTTTACCAAACAGATTCGAAGTACGCCGTCCCGAAGGTTTTTGGTGATAGTTTGCCGCTTCTCAACACTGCGAAGCACAATATTGTAAATCTCGAGGGAGTCATTGCTGGACAACTTCCGCGAACCACGTGGAAGCAGTACTTTCTGCGTATGCCCCCTCAATCAGCAAGATTACTGCGATCGGCAGGAATAGACATCGTAACCCTAGCCAACAATCACAGCATGGACTTTGGGTTTCCCGGTCTACTCAGTACCATGATGGCCCTAGCCAGGGCTGATATCCGCTCCACTGGAGCCGGGATGGATATAACGACGGCGAGTAGGCCAGTCATCATTGATCTTGAGGGCCGTTCCGTGTGCCTACTTGCATTTTCAAAAACTCTGCCGGAGACATTCTGGGCCACGAAAAGTCAGGCGGGGACCGCTTTTGCTAGTGAAACACTTACTGTGAAAAGGGTCAAAGATTGTAGCGATCTGGGCCTGTTTACCGTGGTCTCAATCCATTGGGGACAGGAGGGGCAAAAACATGCTGCCAGCTATCAGCGAGAGCTGGCTCAATCCGTGATAGATGCCGGTGCCGATCTCGTCATTGGTCACCACCCTCATGTCGTGCAGGACATTGAAACCTACAAAGGAAAACCTATTTTTTACTCTTTGGGTAATTTTGCATTTGGTACCGAGCCGATCTCCGGTGGGCAGGAGGGACTCGCTGTACGGGTGACATTCGCAAAATCGGCCGAAGAGGGCCCTAGAATCGAAGCCGTACCTCTTGCTGTGAGTAACCAAGTCGTTCGCTTTGTACCGCGCCCGATAGAACAACCAAACCAGCCCGCACTAGGCACCTCAATGCCCAGCGAAGATCAATGTCAATGGCACCAGGATCGCTGGATCTGTAGATTCTAAACTAAGTCTGCCCCGTCCATTGCTTGAGCCTTTCGATCCTTACCTCAAGCGGTGGATGAGTCATCAGTAGGCCGACTATGCCTTTCGGGGCTCCAGCAATCTTCAAGCTCTGAAACGCCGGCTGGGCCGGATCGACCATTTCGACCGTTCTTTGTAGAGCCTGCAGGGCGCCAATCATCTTGTCGCGGCCAGCAAGTCCAGCACCACCTTGATCGGCCCGGAACTCGCGGTACCGCGAAAAAGCGCATACAACGATGGATCCGAGCAGTCCAAACAAGATATCGAACAGAAAAACCAACATCTGCTGCACCATGTAAGACGGTCGACGGTCGTCGTCCTCACTGCGCATGAGATTCGAGACCGCAAACGCGGCGATGCGAGCAAAAAACATGACAAAGGCGTTAACAACACCCTGAATTAAGGTCATCGTCACCATGTCGCCGTTGGCGACATGGCTAATCTCATGACCTAGCACGCCCTCTAGTTGTCGCCTATCCATCCGGTTTAAAAGCCCCGTAGACACCGCAACGAGGGCATTGCCAAGACTAGGGCCGGTGGCAAAAGCATTGACCTCCGGGCTCTCGTAGACGCCCACCTCTGGCATCACAGGTAAATGAGCGCCGGCTGCTAGATGATGCACCAGCGCCACCAACTCACGACCATGCGGATCCGTGGTATTGGGGTCAATGATGGATACACCCATAGACCATTTAGCCATAGTCTTCGACAGGAGGAGGGATATGAAAGATCCTCCCATGCCCCATACCGCACAAAATCCCATGAGGGACTGATAATCGATGCCGTAGGCCGTCAGATAGGGCCTGATCCCCAAGACCGAAATCACTATTGAGATGGTGGTCATCACCAGAAAGTTGGTCAGAACGAAAAGGAATACTCTTTTAATCACGATGGCGCCCCTATCTTGCCTGCTGAAGCCTCGGAGCAGGCTGTCCCAACACAATTGCCATATTTTTTACGATGCGGCCAATCTCATCTGCAGGATCACCAGCAGGTAGCCAGGTAACACTAGCTCCGCTCACCGGCACGGCACCACCTGGTAATTGCTCAACGCTGTTGTGGATCGTCATGTCGGTGATTCCAGGCCCACCTCTGGCCAGACGTAGCGAGATCTTGTTTCGGTACACAATCCCGTTTAGGAAATAACTGTCCCATTCAGTGGCAAAAATGCCCTGGTTTTTGTCAGCTATAAGTGGGCTATAGTTGCGCATGAGGACAGACAGCACCGCCTCCCAAACTTCTCTTTCCGCCAGGTGAAGCCTGAAAGTATCTTTATCTACAACGTAGATTGTGGTGGCGGCATCTTGAGTTGCGTGAGAGTCCTGAGTACGCTCAGCTGCTCCCGAAACCACCGGAGTTGGCTCGGAAACCACTGGAGGAACTGGTGGCGCCAGTCTCTGATCGTGCTGTTGCCGGTACTTCTGTAAGTGCAGCGGCACACAGCCAGATATAACCAAATAGATGACGCCAATTGTTCTTAGTTTTTTGTAAAGCATAAGGCAATTATAGGTGGCGGGTTAAAATGTGGTCAACCGCCAGCTATAATGCCTCGCAACTTATACGCCTATCACTTGGTGAGCATAGCCTTGACGACTTCACGCTCTTCCGTCAGCTCTTTAGTGGTAAGAGCTATCTTTTTACGTATGAAATCGGTTAGGTGAACGCCTTTGACGACCTCATACCCCTTGCCGTCGCCAAGCGACCGAACTGGGAAAGAGAAAATTAAACCAGGCGGCACATCGTAAGGATTGCCGTCACTGGTTACCGCCATTGAGAACCAGTGATCCGCTGGTGTTTTTTTCAAGAGATTTTTGATTTGGTCGATGCAGGCACCAGCGGCCGATGCTGCCGACGACTTACCACGTGCCTCGATTATCGCCGCACCGCGCTTTTGTACCGTGGTGAAGAACTCACCCTCAAGCCATGCGCGCTCTTTAATAACGTCGGTTACTTTACGCTTTCCGATCAGCGCGTTCTCAAAGTCTGGCACCATCGTGGAGCTGTGGTTACCCCAAATGGCCAGATTGCCTACCTCACGAACATCAACTCCGGCCTTTTTGGCTAACTGAAACTTGGCACGATTCTCATCCAACATAGTCATCGCGGTGAATCTGTTTGCCGGGATATCTTTGGCATTATGCTGGGCGATAAGCGCGTTAGTATTGCAAGGGTTTCCCACGACAATGATGTTAACGTTGCTGGCTGCGCGTTGAAGGGCCTTGCCTTGACCTACAAAGATGTGACCATTGTCGCGGATCAGGTCGTTGCGCTCCATACCCGGACCGCGTGGTTTCGATCCAACGAGCAGAGCCCAGTTAACGCCATCGAACCCCTTTTCTGGAGTATCGCAGATGTTAACTTTCTTCAGCGTCTTAAATGCACAATCTTCGAGTTCCATAGCCGTGCCTTCGGCTGCTTTGATAGCGGCGGGCAGCTCGACCAAGTTGAGCTCTACTGGAGTGTCTTCACCAAAAACTTCGCCCGAAGCCAGTCTAAAGAGCAGGCTGTAGCCTATCTGTCCCGCTGCTCCGGTAACGGCAATGCGAACTGGATCTTTCATCTGTATCTCCTCCTTATTCGGGTAACTCGTCGTGGTAGTGGAATCTACCACGTTGACCTAGCAACTATCGTCATTCTACCGGCCCGGCTTCAGTATGGGACGTCACCAAAACTAAATGTCTTTTTGTAACATCAGATTGTTCTTGATTAATGCTCCAAAAATCCTCGTTCGGCCTATAATCATTAACCTGCGACCAATGCACAGGCTGTCCCTCAATCATGAAGTGCAATACTTTGACCTTACGCGTCGAGGTAAGCTCATCACGACATACCTTGCAACCGTGAACTTGTCGTAACTGCCCGTCTAGGCGGACTCTCACTTCAGTTTGTTTATCAGCAATCACCGGGCGTGAGCAGAAATAGCAACCTTTAACCACAGACGTGAGTGGGCCATCAGCTTGCACCTGCAATATGCCCAAATCTGGGAGTTCACCACCAATCATCTGCCGCACGACAAGCTCAAGGCGGCCGACTCGTTCCCTCAAATCGCGAATGAGAAACAGCACAGAATCGAGGGCGCTGGGCGAGGTGCCAAAGGGCTCCAGCTTGCGCGTGGCGATTAGAACTGTTTCGCAGAGAGCAAGGGTCGCCTCGTAATAGTCAAACAGTTTTATCCACGAGGGATAACGGGTTCCTAGCCGCACCTGAAGTGTTTGCAGCGAGTTGCCGATATCCGTGACGCCCTTGGTAACCGTTTCCAGCTGCGTCACCACCTGCAGGAACCGCTTACGGTACGCCTGTGCCCCCGAAACCTGTCTTTGCCGCTGCCAAGTATAAAGCAGGTAGCCCAAACCGATCACTACCGCAGCCGTGATAAAAGGCAACCAGTTCATACAGTTAACTCCTAAATACTACCAATCCCCTGCGCGTGGCGAGCCGGATCATAACAGACCGGTCGCACCCAAGTCGATGCAACGCTCTCAAGCCCTCGGCAATAATTGCCGATCCCTGGTGCGGAGGGCTGAAGGTATGGGTATGAGCTTTACCTCGCGCCGTGTTGAGTTTGCAAAAATAACACACAGGTACCTTGATTATATCAATCTTTACAGGAACTTAAATAACGGTTCCCTAGAAGGGGTCACACCTTTTCACGAGTTCTATTGGCACATGACCTACTACAGTCGTTACGCCGGTGGAAAACGCCCGAATCAGGGGGGCTAGCTCCGTGAAAATTTCAGGAAACTCGCTAGCTTGACGCAGCGATTTACGTTTACTATAAGCCAGTAGTAACGACGAATTGCTGATGCTGCTCTGGAGCCTTTCCCAGGTGATAAAGAAGAGCGGAACCAAATCGAGCACCATCCAGGTCAAGCAGACCGAGGATGGTTTGCACCTGGCCGACTCCATTTTATGGTTCGATGCCCAGGCTAATGGGGAATTATCATTCATCTCCACCCCTGACCTCGAAAGTAATCCCAAGGTCCCGCAAGTCATCGCCACTGCCGAAACGGTAAGAATACTTGAAGCGTTTCGACGAAAGCCGAATGCCTTGGTCTGCCAGTACAACCGTCCGTTTTCGATCGGACGTCTGCGCATGGAGCTTCTGCCCTCTGGTTGTGTCCTAGGTGGAGCGTCTCTTTATGTTGAGGTCGATGGCGGTCGCCTACTTTATGCGCCGAATCTGCAACCCCAGCGCGTCCCTACTGTGAGGCAGATGCAGCTCAAAAAGGCGCACACTCTGGTTCTCGCGCCGACTCAGGCAGATCCAAATCTAGCCTTACCAAATCGCAAACGCGAGAAAGACAGACTACTTGAAACCGTACAAAGTATGGTGAAACATGGTGTTTATCCAATTATTCTCTGTGACCCTGTTGGCACCGCACAGGAAATAACCAAACTACTCACCGACCACGAGATCCCGGTTGCGGTGCATGACGTTATTGCGAAGATAAACAAGGT
This sequence comes from Deltaproteobacteria bacterium, assembly GCA_016874735.1. Taxonomy (NCBI): domain Bacteria; kingdom Pseudomonadati; phylum Myxococcota; class Myxococcia; species Deltaproteobacteria bacterium. The sequence goes on along the minus strand of VGTI01000003.1, from coordinate 224,727 downwards.
TTACGAAGACTCCGGATCCAAGATTGGTCCCTACACCAGATTCACCCGTAAATACGCTAAACAAAAAGTCACACTCATTCCCATCCGAGGTCACATCGGCAACAGCCGTGTAAGCAACCTACCCGAAGCCCCAATCCTAGGCGTACAAGGGGTACTCGACGAGACTATTTCGTTGGGGTCTAGCCGCCAAGTCGCTGAACGATTTGTTCTCGGCACATCTTTCGACGGGCCAGAAATGCGCGACATCATTACTGCCGTAGGCCCCAAAGAAGTCTACGTCATGGGGCAATTTGCTAAGCGTTATGCAGCGGAGCTCGCCAACATCGGGGTCACCGTCAAACCTCTTTTCGTCAACGACCAACCGACGCTGTTTTAAAACCTAGACAACTGATCACTATCTGGTCGCTCGTTCCAGGAATCACCACCAGGGACGGCACGAAAATCTCATTATTTCAGACGCTTAACATTAGAAAGCCCGATGGCTCATTAGTTGCACATGGTGGCATCAACGCGGTTATTACCGCCAACCTTCTTTCTACCCATTCCTGCTGCCCCCATCCCATTCCCCCGGAGTTCCTGCTGATGCGCCCCTCGTCCCCGCTGCTCGAAAACCTCATCCAACAAAATTATTCTGGAGTTGAGCTACCACCACTTTGGCAAGTCATTTACCAAGAAGCGATGCGTGGCCATCACTTGCTCTTCCAAAGATCAGACGTAGAGCTCTTCGAGTCGCTAAAATCAACTTATGAGTTAACAGAACTCGCAAGCCTCTCTCACATAGAAGAAAACGTGATGGAGATCCTTTGCTGCCATGATCTCGATTCCATGGTGCGTGTTATTGACGCTATGCCCATAGGTCAAAGACATCTTTTATTTGTTTTATACCAAAGAGCTCTCAAACTATGGCGGAGCTACAGTAAAGAACACATGAACTAAGTGTGCTAGCAAGCTAGTTGCTCCCAGTTAGAGGATTTGTGCAATTTCTGCCCAGCTTAGGTATAATTAGCTTATCCCCAGGCCTCTCACAGATATTCCACTCATCCTCTACATCGTTAAGTCCCCGAAGGGAGCAAACTCCATGTCCAAGGCGTCGTCTGGCGAGCACTCTGGTATTTTTACGCCTGCGATAAACAAACTCGCCCGCATTTTTTTTCCTGAACATCGATTTCAGCGTGAACTGCTTCTAGTCATTGTTCTTGGTAGCAGTGCCTATTACTTAACAGCCTTGTTTAGTTTTGCGCCGATGGATCCCTCCTGGTTCACGGTTGTAGTGCCAGAAACGAGCCCAAATAACCTAGCTGGAACTTTTGGGGCGAATTTAGCAGCCCTGGCCTTCTATGGCCTCGGAGCGGCCTCGTGGCTGATGGCCGTCCCTTTTGTCACTAGCGCTATTCTCATTGCTAGGGGCAAATCTAGCGCCTTAGCATATTCAAGAGTCTTAGGCTGGACCCTTGCAGTAATAGGAATATGTAGCACGCTATCACTCAGGCTTCCGGTCTACAGATGGCACGGTTTCGCCTTACCCGGTGGTGGCGTCATCGGTGCCAGTATTTCTTACTATTTAATCAAATGGATGGGACGCGTTGGTGGTTGGATCACCATGACAACAATAACTGCAGCAAGCGCTTTAATGCTGGGTCGACGTGCTATCTTTGGACCATTAGGAAAGACACTCAGTGCATCATGGGCCAATTGGAGGACCGCAAAATCTCCAACATTAAAGGTAGTTAATACCACTAGCGAGAGAGATACGGTTGCAGTGGATCCACCGCACGTCACGGACACGGTTAAACTGTTCGACTGGCCACAACAAAGTGCCCCGATGAACTCCACCGACCAAGGAGACATAGCAAGTAAGTTTGCCGACTTCGGATCAAACACCTTTGCTCGTCCCCATCCAGATGTCCAGGCGAGCTCGAATTATGTACGCCCACCACTCTCTGTTTTTCAAAGATCTGAAGCCACTTCCACAAGTTCAATTCAAGTCAACGACCTTGAAACAACAGCGGCATTGCTGGTTAAGACTTTTGAAGACTTTGGAGTCCAGGGGCAAATCGTCGGTTATCAACCGGGTCCAGTTGTAACTGTTTTTGAATTCCAACCAGATGCCGGTGTTAAACAGGCTAAGGTTGTAAGCCTGATTGACGACCTAGCCCTAGCACTTAAAGTTGATTCAATCTTTATTCATCCCGTGCGCGGCAAAAGCGCACTTGGCGTTCAAGTACCAAACAGCAAACGTGAGTCTGTTTACCTCGGGGATGTACTAGCCAACAGCGCCTTTACCGATAGCCTCTCTCCACTCACATTTGGCATGGGGAAATCGATAAACGGCCAGCCAATGTGCGCTGATCTTAGCACTATGCCTCACTTGCTTATGGCCGGAGCGACTGGTTCCGGTAAATCGGTAGGCATCAATGCGATGCTGTGCAGTATCATCATGAAAGCCTCCCCTGAGGATGTACGGATGATTCTTGTTGACCCTAAGATGCTTGAGCTCTCGATTTACGAGGGTATTCCGCATTTGCTCATGCCGGTCATCACTGAGCCGACTAAGGCCTCCCTAGCACTTAAGTGGGCCGCTGCCGAAATGGAGCGGCGCTATAAAATCATGCAACAGGCATCTGTACGCAACATAGCTGGATTCAACGAACTCTGGGCGAAGGCTACTGATGATAAGCGCGCTGAACTTAAACATGCAACGGGCGAGGAAAACCTAGAAAAACTACCCTTTATTTTGCTCGTCATCGACGAACTAGCAGATCTCATGATGACGGCTCCCAAGGATGTCGAATCGTCAATCCAGCGTCTCGCCCAAAAGGCGAGAGCCAGCGGCATTCACATGGTCCTTGCCACGCAGCGCCCCTCGGTCGACATCATTACTGGTGTTATCAAAGCCAACTTACCGTGCAGGATCGCCTTCCAAGTTGTCAGCAAACACGATAGTCGCACCATACTTGATTTAATTGGGGCAGAAAAACTTCTCGGCAAAGGTGACATGCTCCTTCAGCGACCCGGCGTCGGTCGACTTGAAAGGCTGCAAGGAGCGCTCATTACCGATGAAGAAGTATTGAATTTAGTAGCAGCCGTCAAGGCCACCTCTCCCGTTCACTATGACGACTCAATTATTGCATGGATCGATGACGAATACGCACGTCAACAGGATCAAGATAGCGGATCCGTTGATATGGACGCCCAGGGAGAGGATCCTAAATGGGAAGAAGCGGTGGCCATAGCCAGGAACCAGGGGACAATCAGTGCCTCGTTTTTGCAAAGACAACTCAAAATTGGCTATAACCGTGCAGCACGCATCGTCGAACACATGGAGCTGCGTGGGCTAGTCGATAAGGCTGATGGTGCGAAACCACGTCGTTGGCTCGGCAGCAGCCACGCACTATAGTGTGGGTTATATAAAGTCTGAGCCAAAGTGAGTCTTGAAAACCTGATCAAGTCTTGTTGCCATGGCCTCTAAAGAAAAGCGCTCTTTTGCTGCAGCTGCTCTAGCGGCTTTCCGCTGATGTGTCTCGTTAGCGCTGCGCAACGTCCAATTTATAAAGTGATCTAAATCTGCTTTTGGGTCTTCACCATCAAAAGTGAACCCTGCATCTTCAAAAAGAACTTCGGGAAGTGAACCTGCGCCAGATACGGCCACTGGAGTGCCACACAATAAAAACTCTTGGGCCACACGGCAGATAATTTCGGAACCTAAACTTGGTACCACCCCCAGAGCTGACGACGCCAAAAGACTTGCCACGTCGTTAATTCGTGAGGACGAAATGACCACATCGGTACCGACGGTAAGGCCGGCTTGACGCGTCTCCTGCTCCAGCTCACTCACGGTCACGTTGGCTGGCTCCCCCACAATATGCAGTGCCGGTCTATTTGGTTTTTGGCCCCATAAAGCCAAAATATGCGCCATCCTTTGAATCATGGTTGCATGACCCTTGACCGGATCAAAACGACCGAAAACTAAAATCCTGGGGCGCTCAGCCTTTGAGACGGGGGAACCTAGCGATTGATAAAATCTAGTAGTATCACACCCCAAAGTCACGACTTCGACCGGGGTTTTCACTCCCAATGCTGAAAGCTCAAAGGCAAGTCTCTGACTTGGTGCGAGCACCAGATCCAAATGATCAAGACTCGTCCGCTGACGCCACCTGTAAGTATGTGAGGATGACCTTACAGCTTCGCCACGAAACCGAATAATTTTCGTTGGAGCTAGGCGTGCAATAATTGCCGCTAGTACAGTTTCCGGTCCGCCGTAGGTAAAGATGGCCGCTGGTTTAATGCGCCGCGCAGCTGCAATTAGCGTGGGCAGACTCCTAATATCGAAGCGTGGCAAGCTTGTTGTTGGCATGAGAGCCTCGGTCCGTGCAGCGGCTGGTGATCCTATCCGCGCAAAGAACTGAACCTCGGCACCCAGTTGCATAGTCGCCCTGGCACAACTGATTGCATATTCCGTGATGGCGCTATTCCATCGATTCGACAAGAAATGCCAAAAAAGTCTCTTCACGGCGAGCTCTTACGAATTAGCAGCTCTCTCAGTTTGGCATACTTGATGTAGGTATACATGCTACTGACTAGGGCGTAGGTATACCCCGGGTAGCCGTCTAAGAAACCGAGCCTCAAAATGTAACGGTAAAAAAACTCCGTCCATGGACGCAGCCAATGCTTAAGGCCCAAAGGCATAGTGTGCCCAAGTGCATAATGATTCTCCGCAACACGGCTAGTGTAGCGATTGAAGCGATTGAAATAATCAGTTAAGTCGCTGTAACTATAATGAAGAAGGTCGCCCGCTAATGCGTCGACAGTGCCGTGAATTTCAAGCCGCTCGTGAATCGCTGATACAAACTGTCCCGTGCCGCGCCTTATGAGGCGGATAGGGTGATCTACAGCCTTTCCAAAACGAAGGTGCCTACCTTGAAAAACCAGTCTCCGCGTAAGGCGAAAAGCAGCCGCCTTATTGTTGGCGTTAGTGACTTCTGCGAGAGCCAATCGTAGCTCTGGCGTCAGTACCTCGTCTGCGTCCAGAGAGAGTACCCAGGGACGCGTTGCCAGGGCCATAGCGGCGTTCTTCTGGCGTGCAAAATCATCAAAATCCCTGGTCTCTACCCGAGCACCGTGCTCTCTAGCTATTGAGACCGTGCGATCGGTGCTTGAGGAGTCTAGGACTACGATTTCGCATTCTCGGGGGAGACTGCGAAGACAATAAGCCAACCGCGCCTCTTCATTCAGGGTGATCAGTACGACTGAAAGTTGGGGCGCAGCTGGCTTCGTTTCACTCATCTAAATCTTTTAATGGCGGGAGAACGAGGCCGCCCATTGCATGTTACTGTCGCGATTTTCTAGGTCGATAATGACTGGATAGCCCTTACGGATAGTCTTGAATGCATTGGTGATTGCAACCTGCGCGTAGTAACCGCGCCTTTTCGTAATTCTACCGTAAGCTATGACCCTAGCCTTCTCGTCCATGACTTTTACTCGGTCGCCGATGATGCCCTCCTCCACTTTAACGACGCAAATACCACCACTTACCGAGCAGTTATAGACACTAGCGGCTTGCGCTGGCGATGCCAACACAAAATAACTCAGGGCAACAAATGCAGATAGGGCGACAAACAGATGATGAGGGGATGATTTCCGGAACATGGCCAACAACCTTTCAGCAGCAGAAATAACAGCAGCAACAGAGAGAAAATTCACCGATAGGAAGCGGCACAACGCCGCGTCGGTAGGTTTAAAGCAAATTCTGTTCCGTTAATGGTCATAAGTTTTTCAGGAACTTAACTGTACCTGTGCCGTAGACAAGTCAGGGGAGGCGTCTAAACTTTTGACGGTCGCCAGCTGCGTGGACTGAACAGGATTAACGCCGGAAAAAATTGGCGGTTATTCATGGCATCGTCTATAGGTAGGGATACTAACTATCACGTCTGGTTGGGAGAATAACCTTGGCCTCTGCAAACGACGCCCTGACAACGCCTCTTGTATCCGTGCACAAATCGCTGAAAGCCAAAATGGTGCCCTTTGGGGGCTGGCTCATGCCGGTCAGCTACACAAGCGTGCTCCAGGAGCATAAAGCGGTGCGTGAGACTTGCGGCATTTTCGACGTAAGTCATATGGGCGAAGTGATCGTGACCGGCGTCCGTGCTGGAGCCTTCCTTCAGTATCTGACTATCAATGATATCAGTAAGTTAGATGATGGTTCTGGGCAATACAGCGCGATGCTCCATGAGCACGGCGGGATGATTGACGACCTCATCATCTATAGATTGAAGTCTGATAAGTACCTCCTTTGTGTCAACGCCAGCAATACAGCTAAAGACTTTGCCTGGATTGAGAAGCAAGCTGCGAAATTTGGTGGCGTTCAGGTAGCCAACGAGTCCGATCAATGGAGCCAGCTCGCCGTCCAGGGCCCCAACAGTGCTGCGGCTGTCGAAGCCCTCATCGGCGCCGCTGAACTTGCGCAGTTCCGCAGTCTCCAATACATGGACATTATGAGCATAAAACTCTTCGGCATGGTGGCCTTGGTGGCTAGAACCGGCTACACCGGTGAGCATGGCTACGAAATTTACTTACCCAACGACTTGGCCGAAAAGACTTGGACTGCACTCATGGAAACGCAGCCGCGCAGTGGTATTCAGCCCATTGGCCTCGGAGCCCGCAACACCTTGCGCCTGGAGGCATGCTACCTGCTATACGGTAACGATATGAATGATGATGTCTCTCCGCTTGAAGCTGGGATCGCCTGGGCCACCAGGCTCACCAAGGGCGATTTCATCGGCCGCAGTGCTCTGGTCGCTCAAAAAGAGGCGGGGCCTAAGCGGTCGCAGTTCGCATTTGTCATGAGTGACGAGGGTATACCCCGTTCAGGCATGGAGATTTACCGGAATGACGAGAAAATCGGGGTGGTGACTAGCGGATCAGTTCTTCCAACCATCGGTGGTGCCGGTGGCATGGCCCTGATTACTCGGGGTAAAGCATCGTTAAATGACGAGGTCCATGTGGACATTCGTGGCAAAAGAAAACTTGCACGCTTTGTCCAAAAACCTCTATATAAGGCAAAGGTTAAGGGATAATTGCGGTCTTTTCGGCCTATTCTAAAAAGTCCCATGTTCAATCACTTGGCGCTCGGAGCTCGCTATGGAATTTCCTGTTGGTTTGAAATACACCAAAGACCATGAATGGATCGAGCTAAGCTCGAGTGTTGCTAAGGTCGGTGTGACGGCTTACGCAATCGATCAATTAGGCGACATCGTGCATGTCGATTTACCAAAGGTAGGCGATACCTTTGAAGCTGGTGCGGCTTTTGGCACCATCGAATCCACCAAGACAGTTTCAGACCTCTACATGCCCGTCGCAGGTAAAGTTATTGAAATCAATAAGGCTGCTACTGAAAATCCTGAATCCCTGCAGTCAGATCCCTATAAAAATGGCTGGCTAGTAAAACTCGAGGTCAAAGGCACGCCCAGTGCAGACTCGTTGCTAGATGCAGCGGCATACGAAGCCTTTGTCGCAGACGGTTCGCACTGAGAATCTAATCAAGACACTCTTGCCGCCGATAGGAGCGTAAATGTCCAGTCTCAAGGATGCCGTGGTAAACCATGAGTCATTTACCAAAAGGCACATAGGCCCAAGTTCGTCCGAAGTCAAAGCGATGCTCACGGAGCTAGGGTACGCTACCTTGGATGAGTTGACCAATGCCGCAGTACCTGCCGGTATTCGCGTGCAGAAGCCGCTGACATTGAGCGCTCCTCTGACAGAGACCAAAGCTTTGGCCAAGTTAAGGGGCATGGCTTCTAAGAATAGGATATTTAAATCCTATTTGGGCACGGGCTACTACAATTGCATCACACCATCTGTGATCCAGCGCAATATTTTAGAGAACCCAGGTTGGTACACTCAGTACACTCCATATCAGGCAGAGATCTCCCAAGGGCGGCTCGAGGCCCTACTAAACTATCAGACTGTAATTGCCGATTTGACGGGATTACCGATTGCTAATGCCTCGTTGCTAGACGAGTCCACGGCCGCCGCAGAGGCCATGAGCGTGGCATTTGCCTCTCGTCAATCTGAGAGCTCCCGCGTTTTCTTCGTCTCTCAGGACGCTCACCCTCAGACTCTTGCCGTAGTGCGCACTCGTGCTGAACCTCTCGGAATCGAAGTCGTCGTCGGCGATCATCACAAGTTAAACTTTGCTGAAGCCCCATTTGGGGTCCTACTTCAATACCCGACAACTTATGGCGAAATCGATGACCCTTCTGCGTTTATAAAGGCCGCTCACGAGGCCGGGGTCATGGTAATCATGGCGACCGATCTTCTGGCCTTAACGCTACTAAAAAGCCCGGGTGAGTTGGGTGCAGACATCGCCATCGGCAATGCTCAACGCTTTGGCGTTCCGCTGGGGTTTGGCGGGCCGCATGCTGCTTTTTTTGCCACACGCGATGAACATAAACGGAAAATCCCAGGTCGTTTAATTGGCGTGTCCAAGGATGCCGAGGGTAAACCAGCTCTGCGCATGGCCTTGCAAACTCGTGAGCAACATATCAGACGGGATAAAGCGACGAGCAACATTTGCACAGCCCAAGTTCTCTTGGCTATCATGTCCAGTATGTACGCTGTTTATCACGGCCCTGAAGGCTTAAAGGCGATCGCCAGCCGCGTTCACGGCTTGACCGGCCTCTTGGCACAAGGCCTTAAGAAGCTCGGTTACTGTATCGGTAACAAAAACTTTTTCGATACGTTGAGCATCGCGGTACCCCTAAGCTCCGACGCGAAAAAAGTGCTGGTCGCAGCCGAAGCAAGGTCGATCAATCTACGCTACATAGACGTCCACACGGTTGCTTTGTCACTCGACGAAACGGTCACGATTTCCGACGTTGACGAGCTGCTACAGGTTTTTGCATCTGCAGTGGGATCCGATGCCAAGGTCTCGGTCGCGTCGCTTAGTGACAATCTCGACTGGGGATTTGACAGCAAACTAAGTCGTACTAGTCCCTTTTTGACTCATCCTGTCTTCAGCAGCCATCACTCCGAAACTCAACTCCTACGCTACATCCGTCAGCTCGAGTCGCGTGACTTATCCCTAACGCGCAGCATGATTCCGCTGGGCTCCTGCACAATGAAACTCAATGCCACCAGCGAGCTAATGCCCGTCACTTGGCCAGATTTCAACTCTCTGCATCCGTTTGCTCCACAAAATCAGACATTAGGGTATCAAGAGTTATTTGCAGAGCTAGAGTGCGCTCTGCGTGAATGTACCGGCTTTGACGGGGTCTCTTTGCAACCTAACTCGGGGGCGCAAGGAGAATTTGCTGGTCTGTTGGTAATCCGCCAATACCACCTGAGTAACGGACAACATAATCGTAATATTTGTCTTATTCCCAAGTCAGCTCACGGGACTAACCCAGCCAGTGCCGTGATGGCTGGCATGAAAGTCGTCGTCGTCGAGTGCGACGCAAATGGCAATATTGACGAGGTAGATCTCAATGCAAAAGTAGAGCAGCACTCGAGCAATCTAGCGGCGCTCATGGTCACCTATCCGTCAACTCACGGGGTATTTGAAGAAAGTATCACTAGAATCTGCCAGCTGATTCATAAACACGGTGGCCAAGTCTATATGGACGGCGCCAACTTTAACGCTCAGTTGGGTCTTTGCAAACCCGGAGAATTTGGTCCGGACGTATGCCATCTGAATCTTCACAAGACCTTCTGTATACCTCACGGTGGTGGGGGCCCGGGCATGGGTCCAATTGCAGTGAAAGGTCATCTTGCGCCATTTCTACCTGGTCACCCCTTAGCTCCGTGTGGTGGTGATAAAGCCTCTGGACCAATATCGGCGGCTCCTTGGGGAAGCGCCAGCATCTTACCTATTTCCATGATGTATATCTGGATGATGGGAGCTCGAGGGTTGACGGAGGCGACGCAAGTGGCAATCCTCAACGCCAATTACATTGCCAAAAAACTTCAGAGAGATTTCCCTGTGCTGTATCGCGGCGCCAGCGGCCTAGTCGCACATGAATGCATCATTGACCTGAGGCCGCTCAAGGCCAAGGTGGGCATTGAGGTGGAGGACGTTGCCAAAAGGCTGATGGACTATGGATTCCACGCCCCGACCGTTTCATTCCCGGTCGCCGGAACCCTGATGATCGAGCCTACCGAGAGTGAAGACAAGGCTGAAATCGATCGGTTTTGTGACGCTATGCATGCGATTCGCCTCGAAATTCAAGCTATCGAGGACGGGCAGTGGCCACGGGATAACAACCCGCTTAAACACGCGCCGCACACGGCAGCTTGCGTCATGGCGGAAAGCTGGAGCAGACCGTACAGCCGCCAACAAGCGGCTTACCCCGCCAAATGGGTGGGTGCAAATAAGTTCTGGCCATTTGTTGCCAGAATTGATTCTGCCTATGGTGATCGCAATCTCGTCTGTACTTGCGATCCTATCGATCAATATCGCGATGAAGGATAGTCATAACTACATCCTCATGCCCGGCAGCTAAAAATCGAGCGCCGATGGTTTCGGCAAAGCACACACTGCGATGCCGGCCACCGGTGCAGCCAACTCCTAGCCGCAGATAGTGCTTGCCCTCTTTGTGGTAAAGCGGCAGCAAAAATGTCATCAGCTCCTCAATTTTTGACAGCATGACCTGCGCCTCGGGCTGCTTAAGTATGTAGCTGGATACTGCGGTATCAAGACCTGACTTCGTTTTGAGTTCAGGGACAAAATAGGGATTATCGAGAAATCGTAGGTCAAACATCATATCGACGGGCTGTAGCTGGCCGTATTTAAAACCAAAGCTGGTGATAGTTACGTTAAGCTGTCGCGGCGGTAAATCCATGCTTAGTCGCGATTCGACAGCTCTGACTAGCTGTTGAGGATTCCAGGTGGACGTATCGAAAACAACGTCTGCACACTCCTCGACAAAACCCAGTATTTCACGCTCGCGCTCAATTGCCTCGGTGAGGGTCTCGCCATTGCGCAGTAGTGGGTGACGACGCCTAGTCGCTCCAAAGCGAGTAACTAAAACGGGAGAGTCGGCTGTTAAGAATATCGTCTGCACACGAACCCGCTGGGCCAGGGTTCTCTGAATTTCGGGGAATTTACCGGAAAAACTTCGATCTCTCACGTCCATACATAAGGCGAGACCATGCTCAGCGCTAATACGCCCGGACTGCATCAAGTCAATCGTCGGCTCGATAAGCTCGATGGGCAAGTTATCGATGCAATACATCCCGGCATCTGCCAGGGCTTTGAGTGCAGTTGAATTGCCCGCCCCAGATAATCCGGTGACTATAACCACTGCTCCAGCTGACATCCGAGTAACCTTCGCTAAAAATACTTCTTGCGTTTGCTTGATGGCAGAATTTGAAGCTGCTCACGATACTTTGCCACTGTGCGGCGCGCCAACTGGATTCCTCGCTCTTCTAGTATCTCAACAATCCGTTGATCCGAGAGCGGCTTCCTTGCATCTTCGACTTTCACAAGGTCAGAGATCATTCTCTTTACCGACTCACTTGCCATATCTTGCCCATCCGCACGCGACACCGAGCTGTTGAAGAAGTACTTGAGCTCAAAAACGCCGCGTGGGGTGTGTACATATTTGTTGTTTGTCACACGACTAATGGTCGATTCGTGCATGCTGATGTCTTCAGCCACGTCCTTTAAAATCATTGGCTTGAGATACTCTACGCCGCTTTCAAAAAAATCTAGCTGACGCTTAACGATGCTCTCGGTGACGCGAAAGATCGTCCGCTGACGTTGGCGGATCGATTTGATGAGCCATTCAGCGGCCTTCATTTTTTCGGCTACGTAGTTTTTATCATCACCCTTGGATTTCTTATCGCTCATCATCGTCGAGTAAAAATCACTCACCCGAAGTTTCGGTAATCCGTCTTCATTTAGATTAACAACCCATTCGTTACCTAGCTTAAAGACATAGACATCGGGAGTTATGTACTGTGCCTCGTTAGCTCCAAACTGACGGCCTGGCACTGGTTCTAGGTCAGCGATGATGTGAACATTATCGAGCACTTCTTCGAGGCTTATCTGCATGGCTTTGGCAATCGCCGTAAAGTTGCGATTTTCGAGCTCCCGCAGATGATTCTCAACGATAGCCTCTACAACACCGTTTTTGAGATGACTATTCCGTAACTGCAGATGCAAACATTCCTTGAGGTCCCTGGCACCAACACCGTTAGGATCAAGACGCTGAATCGTATCGAGTATTCCCTCCACTTGCTCAAGGTCCAGAGACTCCGCCTCTGCCAGCTCTTCAAGGGCAATCGTTAGGTAACCCCGATCGTCAATGTTTCCAATCAGGAAGGAGGCAATTTTTAGCTCCTGATCGTCAAAATCTAACTCACCTATTTGGGCCAACAAATACTCTTGCAAAGTCCCAACTTTGCTTATGATATTTTCGTAATTTGGGAGTTCCTCATCGGCCATTTTCTTAGCCGCTGTAGCCGATGCAGGCGCTTGCTCCTGGTACCTATTTAAGGCATCCCAGTCCAGTTCACTGCTGTCGTTATCGTTACCGGTTGAATCAACGAGACTCCCTGCCTGCTGTATCGACTCCGAAATTACCTGCTCCTCGGTGCGCTCTCGCTCTCGCTCGACTTGAGCCGCTTCCTCTGGGCTTTCGGTTACGTCCTCTTCCAAACACGGATTTTCGGCCACCTGAGTTGCGACGAACTGCTCAAGCTCTTGCCGTGAAAGCTGCAGCAGTTTTATGGCCTGCTGTAGCTGAGGCGTCATGAGTAATTGCTGGGTTAACTTGAGACTCTGTTTAAGTTCAAAAGCCATGTTGTTCCTGGCCTAAAGTTTGCAGGCATCGTTGGCGGTCATACATATATCATAAAGTCTGACCGGGTCCGCATGCAAAAAAAATTCCAATTTTGCGCTGTTCACAAAAAAAGAGGGAAATATCGTACATTTCAGCAGAAACTATTAAAATTTGAAGTGCTCGCCAAGGTAGGTTTCTCGCACAATCGGATTTTCGGCCACCTCATTTGGTAAACCATGGGCGATGATTTGCCCACCTGACAGGATATAGGCACGATCGCAACTACCCAGTGTTTCTCGCACATTGTGGTCAGTAATGAGAACTCCTAAACCTTCATCTTTTAACTTACCAATAATCCCTTGAATCTCTTGTACCGTGACGGGATCAATTCCGGCGAATGGTTCATCAAGTAGTAGAAATTTCGGTTTGATAATGAGAGCACGAGCAATTTCCACCCGTCGTCGCTCCCCACCAGACAAGGCTGCGCCCATGGACTTTGCTATATGGCGAATCTGAAATTTTCCTAGCAATTCGTCGAGTAGCTCAGCGTGATCTGAACGCGGTATCTTACAAACCTCCATGACGGCTCGAAGATTGTTCTCTACCGTCATTTTGCGAAAAATAGACATATTCTGCGGTAGGTAGCTTATGCCTTTGCGTGCTCTGATGTGCATCGGCAAGTGTGTAATCTCCTCGTCACCCATGTAAACATTGCCTGCCGATGGATAAAGGAGACCGACAACCATGTAGAAGCTGGTAGTTTTACCCGCACCATTCGGTCCTAAAAGACCGACTACTTCGCCCTGTTTCACGCTAAATGAAACCGATTTCACGACTTTGCGCTGCTTGAATGAGCGCTCTAAATGTTCTGCTCTCAGTTGAGTCAAAGTTGAATCGACCGTTTCACCAGGAATCACTTGCGTTTCTCCGTACCTTTTGTCGTAACTGGAGGGTTTTTAGATGTTTCAGTTCCACGGCTATCCGTCTGGACCTCCCCGGCAACTCTATCGGCTCTTACCCAGCCGGTATTCATTTCATACGTAATCTTTTTGCTTCGGATCACCGAATCTTCTCCTCGCCAAAGCTTGGCGTTTCCGTCCATGACTACCGTGCGCTCGCTATTCAAAAATACGGCTCGATCACCTAATGCTCGAAATTTTTCGCCACTATTTTGATCCACACCATTGATACGAACGTGGCCTTGAGCCACTACTCTCGTTACCTCATGTGACGCTTCATCAAAAAAAACCTGGGCGTAATCACTCTCAAGTTTAAGGTCTTCTTGTGTCACCAAAACATCCTGAGATAGCTCGACCATTCCTTTCTCTCTAAGTCCCTTGAGACCCATGCTCTCAAAGTGTACTGGTGATTTTGCGGCGCCAGCACGTCGCTTTGTACTTACCGATCGCCCGCCGGATTTTGGAGGAATAACCGTCGTTGTAGACGATGATTTTTGTTCTTTAGCATGCGGTAGTGGAGACTTGATCTGACTTGCCTGATTTGATGCGCCTTGAGTCGCTCTTCCCTTGAGTTCCTCCCCCGGCGAGGGCTCGACACCTTCAGGGTTCAAACCCCGTTTATCCGTGGAATTGGCAGGCAACTCTTCATCTACGATGTCAGCTCGACCTGTTGCGAACCAGCATTGTAGAGCGAAAACTAAGCTCAACGCGGCTTTAATTGATGGCTTGATGATAAGCGACCTCACCTTTGACCTTCCCTGGCATGGAGAGTATTTGCGACACCAATTGGTAGACAAAGCCAGATTCACCGATAAAAGTCCGTCCTGGTCCCTCGACTCTCACGGGTCGAGATGAGCGCACTGATTTGTCACGGCCGATAAATTCAGCATAATCGGTAATAATTTGATGTTCTTGGAGCATGACCTCCACGAACCCACTCAACTCAGCCCTCTCTAGCTCATTCGCCTGGCTAGGATCCAACATCTTGGTCAAACTGCTAGGCTTGAAATAAGCCGTGGCTGACTCGGCGCGAATTTCCTCGATATCATCCTTACTTTTGATCCGACGGCCGTTCACCTCGCCCTCAAGAACTACAACGTTGGGCTCAAAGAACTCACCTAGGTGGGCTGTTATTTTGGCTTTCAGCTGATCACCGTCGTAGCGATAGGCAATAAACTCCTCTAGTACGACGCGTGGTTCCTTAGACGAAACTCGGTTTATCCTCTCCTTGATCGAGCTTGTTTCACGAGTCATAAAGACGTAAATAGCGAACGCGAAACTCAGCAAGAATCCTAGGATGACGAGCTTCTTTCCCACAAAAGTCCTCGGGTAAGCAAAACCTGAGTCGATTGACCAGCAAAACCTGGGACTATCCTATCTCAATAGCTTACTGGATCGTCACAGTATTTTCGCGGCCAAAAGATCTTGGAGCCGTACCAACCCGGATAAACGTCCGGGTTGGTCTTCGCTTAATACAAAAAGACGACTGATACTGTACTGATTCATCATAGCTACAGCATCTATTGCTAGTGACTTATCCCCGATTGTCTTTGGCTTTGGAGACATAAGTTGTCCCGCATTACACAGCAATGCCGAAGCATCGAGTCTCAGTAAGGCTCGCCTTAAATCGCCATCTGAGATCGCTCCGATCAGGTAATCTTGATCATCAACTACAGCTACGATACCCACGTTGTCCTGGGTCACACATTCGAGGACACGATGAAAATCGGCATGGATACCCACTTTAGGCAGTGATGCGCCAGAAAACATATGATCACGAACCAACGAGAGACGCCTACCTAGACTGCCACCGGGATGTAGGCTGGCAAAATCCTGAGGGGTAAATCCGCGAGCGCGCATCAATGCCACCGCCAATGCATCTCCAAGCGCCATGGCAACAGTAGAGGAACTAGTAGGAGCAAGATTCAGCGGGTCGGCCTCTTTAACAACAGATGCATCGAGAAGATGGTGGGCTAAGGTGCCAAGACTGGAATCCCCGCGGCCGGTAAGCGCAATAATAGGTACTCCCACGCGCCGCGCAAAACGAGCCACCTCAAGCACTTCATGAGTTTCGCCTCCGTAGGCAATAGCGATAAGGCAATCGCCGGACTGTATCGCACCAAAATCCCCATGAAGTGCCTCTGAAGGGTGCAGGAACATGGACGAAGTGCCCGTCGAGGATAACGTAGCAGCTACCTTACGACCCACATGACCTGATTTTCCAAGACCAGTGACGATGACCTTACCCTTACTTGCGAGTATTGTACTGACTGCACCACTAAAGCTACTTCCAATACGTTTTGAAGCAAGCTCTAGGGCAGACGCTTCGGCCACAAGGACCTGCTTACCCCAAAGTTCACATTCCGCTTCGTGATCGTTCAACATCATACCTGCTGCTTCTGCTTATGAGTTAAGGCCGCCCTTACCAACTCGCGGAATAAAGGGTGGGGACTCATGGGCTTACTTTTAAGCTCAGGATGGAATTGACACGACACAAACCAGGGGTGATCTGTTAGCTCCATTACCTCGACCAGACTACCATCTGGCGATAGTCCGCTAAAGACCATGCCCTGAGCCTCGAACACCTCGCGGTAATGATTGTTGAACTCAAAGCGATGACGGTGTCTTTCACTAACTACTTCAACATTGTAGGATTGTCGTACTTTTGAGCCAGATTTTAGCACACAAGGATAACCCCCAAGTCTCATGGTCCCGCCCTTGGCAGTGACAGACTTTTGGTCCTCCATGATGTGAATTATCAAATCTTGCGCCTTAGGCTCAAACTCTTGGCTATTAGCACTAAGTAGTCCAAGTTTATTGCGCGCAAATTCTATGGCAGCAAGTTGCATCCCCAAACAAATGCCTAGGAATGGTTTTTTGCTTCTGCGTAAGTAATGAATGGCCGTCATCTTGCCCTCAACACCACGCTCGCCAAAACCACCCGGTACAATAACGCCATCGCAGCTATCAAGAAGGTCGGCCACGTTACTTTCATGCACCTCGGCAGCGTCGAATAGGGAAATTTCCACTTTAGCGTGGTTGTAAATTCCAGCGTGAGTTAGAGATTCCGTAATGGATTTGTAGGAGTCCCAAACATTTACGTATTTTCCGACGATACCAATTTTTACGTTGTGCCGAGGATGATCTAAGGTGTCAACAATTCTGTGCCAATGAGACAGATTTGGGGCACCAGTCCAGATGTTCAGAAGGTCTACGACGACTTGATCAAACCCCTGATCATGCAGAACTACGGGCAACTTATAGATGCTATCCAAGTCTTGGGCTTCGAAGACGCAATCCGGTTTTACATTGCAGAAAAGTGCGATCTTTTTCTTAAGTTCTTTGGAAATCGCTTGGTCGGACCGGCAAATTAATAGGTTTGGTTGTATACCAATCTGTCTTAGCTCTTTGACCGAATGCTGGGTCGGCTTAGTTTTAAGTTCCCTGGCCGCTTTAATGTAAGGCACCAAGGTTAGGTGGATATAAAGGACATTCTCGTCACCAAGATCGTAGCGTATCTGACGAATCGCCTCGAGAAAGGGTAGTCCCTCAATATCCCCAACAGTTCCACCAATTTCAACTATAGCGATGTCGGCATCGGCAGCCACTCTATAGATATTTTCTTTAATCTGATCCGTGATGTGAGGAATGACCTGGACTGTGCCCCCCAGATAATCTCCGCGCCGCTCCTTATTCAAAACGGCATCGTAGACTTGGCCAGCAGAGAAACTATTCTGTCGGTTTAAGGTGGCAGAGGTGAATCTTTCGTAATGCCCGATGTCGAGATCAGTCTCTGCACCGTCCTCAGTCACGAAGACCTCACCATGTTGGGAGGGATTCATCGTCCCTGGGTCTACGTTGATGTAGGGATCTGCCTTCATCAGCGTCACCTTCAACCCACGTGTTTCCAGGAGAGCCCCACAGCTTGCCGCCACAATACCCTTGCCTAGGGATGACACGACCCCACCGGTGACAAAAATAAACTTCGTGCGATTTCGGCTTTTCATCGAGGCCTCAAGGATACTTGTTTTCTTCAGGATATCAGGAAGTTGTGAGCACTCATTAGCTATGTCTGGACGGAACTTGATCCTAGTGTTGGGTCGGTGATTGGTCAAGGCCGAATATATCTATGATTCTATTAGTCTGGTAAAATTAGGGCATCCCTTAATCTTCTAGGACAGGCATGGGCAATAGCGCGCCAAGGCAACTTCATGGGCTATCTGCTTTGTTAGCAATTGGTAGCTTGTTGTTTTTTTCTACTTCATGCAGCTGGATGACGACCAGGGTCAGGGATAACCGGTCAGCGACTCAGCCAAGTCTGGTTGTGAGTAACAGCGTATTTTTAGATCGAACCGGAAACGGTGATACCGCCAAAATACAGTTCAAAACCTCTGCCGATGCACTGTGTAAACTTGCCATCTACGCCCAAGATCCCAGTCGTACCCCAACCGAGTCCGCCCCGACCATGATTCGGTGCTCCAGTCCTAACGAGCCGCGGCAGGCGTTTGTCGAAAGCATATCAGGACTACGTCAGGACACACTTTATTATGTCAATATATTTAGTTGGTTGCCATCTCAGAAAGAGGGTGGCGCTACGGTCCTACGTGTGCGCGAGACGGCTGATGTACCCAGTATGGTGGTTGGGGATCCCAACGGCTCCATGAAAAGCCTTATGATCGCGCGTCTAGATGTCCCTTTGAAGGCAGCCGAGATCTTTCGTCACCAGCCAACAGAAGCCTTCGTTGCCTCCACGGTTAAAACTCAAATCATGCAACCCATGGGCTGTCATCAAGGCTTACCTCAGCTGCAAAACAACTTTCGCCACCCCGATCCAAATGTAGCGATTCAAAATTTGGTGACCCGAGATTTTGCAGCGGCAAACGCTAAGTCTCATCTCGAATACGGCAATCGTCTTCAACTCAGCTATGGGTCCGTCAACGTGGGAATGAATCGATGGACTCTGCTTTTTCAAAATGGTGGAACGGACGTCGAGGTCCCCGTTCAGCCAATAAATCAGCTGTTATCTGTCGAGGTAGAATCGAAATCAATCATCAGCCTAGAAAATCCATCTTTATTGACACCAGTAGAAGTGCTGGCCATCGATTCCTCAAAGCCCCTAAAATTTTCTTGGACTGTAGGCAACACACTTCTAGACCCCTCCTATTTCATCGTTCAGATCGGCAATCTTAATAATTCCGGGTCTCTCTACTGTGTGTTTAATGCCAATACTGGAACCGCGATGATCGAACCAGAAATGCTACAAAAACTCGAAGATGGGTCCTTAGATTTACAAGCTAAGCTGATCACTAACCAATTAAAAGTTAAAGAGGGTTGGTTGATCACAATCACGGATTGGCGCATGGGACGTTTGACAAAATGAAGAGAATCATCCTTAATTTTTCATTACTCGCATTTCTTTTAGTGACTGTATTTATTCAGAGCGCTAGAGCGGCAACTATAAATGCCGTAAGTGCATCGAAAAGCATGATCTCCTTAACAGTCAGTCCTGACGAGAGCTTTAATGCAAAGGACCGAATCTGTGTATTGAGCCCTAAAAAGAAAAAATTGGCGTGCGGCGTCGTAGTGAAAGTCAAGGGCGGTACTAAAATCATCGTTAAGGTTACGAACAAAAATGAGCTCGCTAAGCTTAAAAAAGGTTCCAAAGCTAACTTAGAGCTTATGACCGGCAAAGATGCAGGAGGAGGGGAATCAGAGTCGTCTAGTCCCGATACTTCTAGCGGCAAAAAGGCTCCATTTCGGGTCGCTGTAGGTTGGGCTTCTGCAATCATGCTACCTGCTAGTTACAATCAGCTGTCGTACTTGCCTCCTGAGGGCGAGACCCCAACAACAATCTGGAAATCTGAGTCCGTCTTGTCTAGTGGAATATTGCCACCATCTTACATTGGTTTTGCCGGCGAAATCGGTATCCCGATCGGCACAAAAGCACTATCAATCGGCGGAAAATTCCAGGTTTTTCAATCGACAATCTTCTCCTCGAACTACGAAGTAGAACTAACCGATCCCTATGTCTCAACCCAAACATCTGGCAGTGCATTTGGGGCATGGGCAGACTTCACCTTTCTGAGAAAAAACGTCTCCCAGAAACTTGCATTCAATGCCTACAGTGGACTCGGGTTTGATTTGTATTCCGTGTCTGTTAAATCAAAAAAACTAACTGACACTGCGCCAAGCCAACAGCTCGCTGAGTTGAGTCTTGCTGACGCGACCATCGAGGGTACACCAATCATAACGGGATCGGGAAAACTTGGTTTGATTTCTCTCAGAGCGGGAGCGCGCGTAGATTTTCAAATTGTAAAACACGTCGGTCTTTCTCTTGGATCTACAGCGATCATTCCTCTAGTTGCGCCAATGAATTCGGTTTCCGTCGAAGTTGTGGATGGCGAAGATAGAGGTATTGCCGACCCTCAGGCAGACTTCCAACAAGGCCTCGGACTCACTAAAAAGTCCTTCGCTCTGGATATTTTGATCGGGGCGTTCGCGAGTTTCTAGGAGATGCGGATCCTCTTATCGCTCCCCATGATAAGCTCTCCACGGCCTTAGTGGTCGTGACGCTAGGTTTAACTGTGGCGACGAGCGACGAGCATATGATATGCCGCTCGACTCGCTTGTCCGATTGCTAAAAACATAGCCTATACCTCCCAGCGTCCTATCGGCACAGAGGGCGTAAGCTAGGGAATGAGCAGATCTAGGTAAGGATTTGGCTAGCTGTAGTCAGCCCCGGATCCCCGATCAAAAAAAGGGGCGGCAAAAAATGCCGGGATCAGTACAAATTTTATCCATTTCCGATTAAAATTTCGGATAAGCGCCCATATTTGCGATAAGTCCAAACGTTGATCACCGAGGAGACATCAGCTTTATTGCCCTATTCAAAGGCGTCAACGCTCCAGCGAAATCAGAGGACTATTCGCACTCAACCAAACTTATGGCCGTGATTGTGACAACTACTCTTTGAGAAAATGACAAGGTACTCATCGGCGAACCTATGTACCACCCAGTCCAACGCAAGCGCAAAAAAAAGCCTCTTGAACAAAGTTTGCACAAAAAAGCGTAGTAAGGTCGTCGCAAGCTAGTCAAAATTAACACGCAAAGCTGACATAGGCTGTGGAAAACCTGTTGATACGGATGTGGAAAAATCCATCAAGCTGGCTAAATTATTGGCAAATAAGTGGGCGAGCTGCAATCCGTTCTTATAAAAACCTAGTGCCACCCAAAGGCGTCGCGGCATAGGGGCTGGAAATTCAACGGAACCAATACCGGGTGTTCTTGACTTAAAACGGCCGCGAATACCCCAAACACTGCCCATTACCGAGGGCGTGATCAAATTCTGAACCTCTTGGCGCAAGATCTCTATGGACTGCTCATTCGATGCACAAAAAGACAAAGCAGATTGAGACCTAGAGCTGGATCCATAAAGGAAACGGGTACCATCGATAACGAGATTAATTTTACCAAGCTTCAATGTCATAAAATCGTCTACTTCGAGCGATCCAGTCAGAGTTTCCCCCTCGACAAGGTCTTGGCGCATCCCCTGAAAGCCAGAGCGTTCCAGGATTTCATTAGCAAAAACCCCCGTAGCAAGGACAGCTTCCTCCGATTGGATTCTTTGACCATTAAATAGGCAAATTAGCAGACCATTATCGATTGCCGGTACGACGGAATGAACTAAACCCTCAAGAAAATTGACGCCACTGAGGCGCAAATAACTCTCAAGAGCATCGAGTGTGTCAGAGGGATCAAACCAAAGGTCCTGATAATAGTGAAACGCTCCGATTGCCTGACTATTTAGTTTTGATTGGTGGGGAAAAAGTTGCTTTAAGGCTTGGCCATCAACCACTGCAACATTTTTGCAGCCTGTGAATTGCCTGTGGAAAACTCGCTCTCTTACCTGGCGGTAAGAGCTCACACTTGGAAAAGGCTCAAATGCACCGCCAAAATTTCTAGATATTCGATGGTTAGAGATGCGCTCTAAGCGCTCCAACCAAGGCTTCAACCCTTGATGACCTGATATTTTCAAACCGAAGAAGGGGTTCTGGGCAACCACATTGCCTTTGAGCGTTGAGGTACCAACTGCAGCGCGACTCGCCGCGCCCAGTACTATCTGCGGACCTATAACAGTTACCTGCCATCCGCGCTCCAGTAAGGCCTGAGCCACTGTCAGCCCTATAATGCCCCTGCCTATCACACTGACTTGACGCTTGCTCATACTGCGTAGACCAATTAGCCCGATCTTTCAGGGCTCTAAATCAAATGGCAGCGAGCTCTGCAAATATTTCCTGCCGCATAGAGGCAATTCCAGGGTTTTGACGCCCGCTCCTGACACGATTGGTCAGCAACATGACATATTCGCGCGTCTCGGGCCACAACCAAAAGGCTACACCGGTGAACCCCATGTGCCCAATTGCAGCACCATTGCCGAAGGGTAGGGAGGTTGGGTCCGCTCCCTGTCTCCACCCTAGCAGACTAGCATTTGGAGGATTTTTAATGGGCAATTCTCGACGTCGTGAGTTTTCTTCCAAGATCTGTTGACCTATTGGGCTTGCGAATAGCTTGTGCAAGTAGAAAACCAAGTCCCTACCGCTCCCAAACAACCCGGCATGCCCTGCTATGCCGCCAAGTGCGGCACAATTCTCGTCGTGAACTTGCCCTACCAGATCAATATCCCTCAGCTTACACCATGAAGTCGGTACGGCCCTGTGACGTTCAGAATTAGCGACACCAAACCTCAATTCGGGATCAGGATCACTGGAACACTTCGAAGCGAATTGGCCGAAAATAGAGGAAAGATCTTGAGCTCTCAGCACCTCCAGAATATATCCCAGCAGTATAAATCCAACGTCGCTATATACATCCACACCGCTGGCCACCTTCGCTGTTACCGCTCGATTTAGACCGTCTACCATCAACTGACGACGATTGAAATCATCCCTCAAAGCAGAGGGACTATCGATGCCAAGATGGCAAATCCAAAAATTGCGCCAAGCTGGCAAGCCTGATCTGTGCGCTAGTAATTCGTCTATTCTAATATCAAGTATGCGTGGATTGAGTTTATGCTCATACCCCCGCATCCATTCCTCGATGCTCGCACTAAGTGGCAATGCAAGATCGTTCGCTGCCTGGAAAACCAAAGGTGTTGTAACTAAAGCTTTAGTCAGACTAGCAAGGTCGAAAATCGACCGTTGCTCGGGTAAATGCTCGTATTCAAAACAAGGCGTAACGGTGTCAAGTGACCCTCGAGCACAGTATCCATGCGTAAAGAGTCCTCGCTTGAGGTAGTCGGCGAAAATAACAGCGATTCTGGATTTAGTTGTGCTCACGACGCTGATCCAGTTTTTTCAAGAGAATTGAGTTAACCAACCCGGGATTCATCTTGCCCTTGCTTGCCCTCATAATCTGGCCAACAAAGAATCCTAATACCTTATCTTTACCGGAAAGATACTGCGTCACTTGCTCAGGATTTTCCTCAATAACTTGATCCACGATCTTTGCTATAGCTCCCTCGTCACTAACCTGAACTAAACCTAATTTATCCACTATTAGTGCCGGATTTTCTCCACTTTTGACCATTTCTTCGAAAACGACTTTGGCTATTTTACTTGATACGGTGCCGATACCAATTAACTTAAGGAGACCGGCTAGCGACTCGTAAGGAATGACTGGGTTACTCATGTTCCAGTTTTGTTCACTTGCCAAAGGAATGACTTCACCTATGACCCAATTAGCCACAATTTTGCTAGAAACCGAGTTCTCACAAGCAAGCACTACTTGCTCAAAGTAATGGGCAACAACTTTATCTTGGGTCAACAGGTGAGCATCATGGTCAGGAAGCGTATATTGCTCCGCAATTCGCGATGCCATGGCCAAAGGTAATTCCGGCAATGCGGCCGTAATAGTTTTAATTCGCTCTTTCGAAATCCGTAGGAATGGGAGGTCAGGATCGGGAAAATACCGGTAATCATGACTTTCCTCTTTACTGCGCATTGGTATAGTGCGTCCCAATTCTGCGTCAAAAAGCAAAGTCTGCTGAATTACTGGCATTCCGTTGATGATCAACTCTCGTTGACGTTCAATTTCAAAATTTATCGCACGCTCTACATACCTAAACGAGTTTAGGTTCTTAATCTCGCACCGCGTGCCAAGCACTGAACTACCAACAGGCTTCAGCGACACGTTAGCATCGCAGCGAAAAGAGCCTTCTTCTAAGTTACCGTCACTTATCCCTAGATGACGTACTAGAGACCTGAGGCTTCTTAGGTAGGCTGCAGCTTCGGCAGCAGACCTTATCGTTGGCTTGCTTACGATTTCAACGAGAGGCATACCCGCTCTGTTATAGTCAATGTGACTGCTATCGCGAGCGTGAACATTCTTCCCGGCATCTTCTTCAATATGAATTCTGATTAGCTCGACCCTGGTCTCCTTATCAACCTGGACTACACCGCCCTCACAATATGGCTGCTCAAACTGAGTAATCTGATAACCCTTAGGCAAATCTGGATAGAAATATTGCTTGCGAGCAAAGGTACTCTGCTCATTGATACGACCACCAACGGCAATAGCTAATTTTATGGCGTAATGAACGGCAGTCTTATTGAGTACCGGTAGCGTCCCTGGCATTCCCAAACAGACTTCGCATACTTGATGGTTGGCATCCGCTCCGAAAACGGTGGAACATGCACAGAATAGTTTGGAATTAGTGGCTAATTGACAATGTACTTCAAGACCGATAATGGGCTCAAATTGCACTTATCATACCTCACAATGACGGCTGCCGTTGAAGGTGTAAACCTACACTACGTTCGTAGGCCCTAGCAGTGGTCAGTAAATTTTTTTCGGACAGAGGTCGTCCAATGATCTGCATTCCTATAGGGAGATTACTTTTATCCCAACCGCAAGGAACCGATAGTGCTGGTAAGCCTGCTAGATTTACTCCTAAAGTACAAATATCACCCAAGTACATGGTTAAAGGATCATTTATCTTTTCACCAAGCCTAAAAGCCGTGGTAGGCGCAACTGGTGACAGCAGAAAATCTGCTTCCTCGAGCGCTTTATTAAACTCGTGCGCAATTAACCTACGAGCCTGAGTGGCTTTTCCATAGTAGGCATCATAATATCCCGAGGATAGTGCAAATGTACCAAGCATGATTCGCTGTTTGACCTCACGACCGAAGCCCTCTTGGCGCGATTTTTTGTATAAATCTTTTAGGCTCGTGACTGGCTCCTGAGTCCTATGCCCATAACGAATCCCGTCGTAGCGCGCCAAATTTGCAGATGCCTCGGCAGTCGCAATTAAATAATATGAAGACACGCTATACTTTAACGAAGGGATCGAAACTTCACGTATTTCGGCCCCTAGCTTGCGCAGTGCATCGGCGGCTTCCTGGATTGCCGCATTTATTGACGTATCTAGACCTGTTGCAAAAAGCTCTTTAATCAACCCGATTTTTGTACCGTTGAGGTTTGGTTCGTAGCGAATAAGTTCTTCACAAACATTTGTTGAATCTAAGACACGACTAGTGCTGTCTCGTGGATCGTGGCCACTGATGACATCGTGGACTAACGCAAGATCGCAAATATCGCGCGCAAAAGGTCCGATTTGATCTAGTGACGAAGCATAGGAGACGAGCCCGAACCTGCTGACGGTCCCGTAAGTTGGTTTTAGTCCGTAGATCCCGCAAAAGGCTGCTGGTTGTCTGATCGAACCACCGGTATCTGAACCTAATGCCACAGGAGCTAGGTCCGCTGCTACGGCGGCTGCCGAGCCACCAGAAGAACCTCCCGGGACACGAGTTAAGTCCCAGGGATTTAGAGTGGGACCAAAACTTGAGTTTTCGCTGGAACTACCCATAGCGAACTCATCTAGATTGGTTTTTCCAAAGATAATTGCACCGGCATGACGCAGCCTCGCTACTACGTGAGCATCAAACGGTGGACGAAAATTTTCCAGCATCTTTGATGCACAGGTCGTAGGCATATCACGAGTACAGATATTGTCTTTAACAAGGATCGGGACACCAGCCATAGGCAGGTGCTCGCGGGCTAATAATCGCTTTTCAAGTTCTCTCGTTTGAATCTCGACGGATTTCACTTGATGATAGGTATGAGAATTGATTCGGTCGGCGATTTGCTTGGTCCGATTCAAGTAGAAAGCGACAACTTCACTCACCGCGAGGTCACCCGACCTCACCATGCTGCTAATTTTTAGGGCAGACGCCTGGTATGGCTGGAGGGGTGAATTCTGAGTCAAACTGTCGCTCCCTAGTCAATCACTCTGGGCACTGAAAAAGCAGTGCCTTCGGTCTTTGTAGCATTTCCCAATGCTAGCTCTGGCGGGAGAGATGCTAAGCATTGGTCCTCGCGCTCGAGTTCTTGGCTTTCAAAGGCAAACCTCTCAGTTTGATCTGCAGTCTTTTGCTCGGCTTTAAGGTCACGAAGATCAACGGCATACCTTAGTATGCGCGTTAGTTGAGTCTGAAAGCCTATAAGCTCCGCTGCAGAAAGTTGGAGATTTGCAAGATCTGCAACTTTTGCAACCGTACTTTCATCGACACTAAAATCTGTGGTCTCAGCCAAACTAGACCTCTTCTCCCTCTAGTTTTTGCACTTTGCAAAGGCTGATTACTTTTTCCCCAGATTCAACCGACATAAGCCTTACGCCCTGAGTGACGCGACCAATCACTCCCACTTCATTGACGTTGAATCTAGTGATTTTTCCTGACGAAGTCATGACCATCAAATCATCATTTTCGTCTACTTGCAGGATACCCACCACCAGTCCGTTTCTCTCCGTAACTTTGATGGTAAAAATACCTTTGCCACCGCGAGACTGCACTCTGTACTCCTCAAGAGGAGTCCTTTTCCCGTAACCTCCCTCACAAACAGAGAGAATCGTGAAGTTCCCGCGGATGATTTCCATGCCAATTACGCGATCCGGCTCATTTGGAAGCCCGCCAATACCCATATCTTCTGGAGTTCCTAGGCTATCTACCCCAGGCTCGGAACTGTCGCTCCCTTCTCCGAACCTTATGCCGACGACGCCTCTTGATGCCCGACCAGTTGGGCGAATTTCTTCCTCATTGAAGCGAATGGCCTTACCCCAACGAGTAGCAATTAATATCTCGTTGTTTCCATCAGTGATTGCACAACTCACCAAGGAATCGCCGTCGTCTAGCTTGAGGCCTATGATTCCTGATGACCTAACATTAGAGTAGGCCATCAAGTCTGTTTTCTTCACAAAGCCATGAGCGGTCACAGATACAATGAAGTGACCTTCTTTAAACTCTTTTAGTGGCAACACGGAAACAATCTTTTCGCCCTCTGTCAGTTTACAGAGGCTAGCGAAGTGCTTACCGCGGGACCTTAATGGTAACTCTGGCAGCTGATAAACCTTGAGCTCGAACACACGCCCTATATTTGAGAAACACAGTAAAGTTTGATGATTGCTCGTCATGAAGACACTACTGACCACGTCTTCTTCACGAGTCAACATTCCCGCTTTACCCTTACCCCCGCGACGCTGTGCCCTGATATCCTCAAGTGGAGTCCGCTTCACATAGCCTGTGTGAGACACCGTTACAGCTACTTCTTCGTCGGCGACAAGGCTTTCCATCGTAAATTCATCGGCGGCGGATGCAATAATTTCAGTACGCCTCTGATCGCCGTGATTTTCACGTAGAAACTTCAGTTCCTCGCGGATCAAACTCGTTACGCGCTCGGGTTTTTCCAAAATATCCTTAAGATCCGCAATAAGCTCCATGACTTCTTTGTACTCTGCAACGATCTTGTCGCGCTCCAGTCCGGTCAGGCGAGCAAGTCTCATTTCGAGAATCGCTTTAGTCTGAATCTCCGTGAGACCAAACTTGGTCGTCAGCTCTCCCGCCGCAATCGCGGGATCACGCGATTTACGAATGATTGCCACAACCTCGTCAATATTTTCGACGGCGATTTTCAAACCTGCGAGTATATGGCCACGTTCTTCTGCTTTTCTTAGTTCATATGCAGTACGACGTAGTACTACTTCGCGGCGATGTTGGTAGAACACTTCAAGAAGTTGCTTAAGGTTGAGTACCCGTGGCGCGCCATTAACGAGGGCTACCACGTTGACCCCAAACGAACTCTGCATCGGAGTTAATTTATAAAGATTATTAAGGATAATGTCCGCATTTTCACCTTTCTTAAGGTCTATGACAACGCGAATGCCGTCCTTATTAGATTCGTCTCGGATGTCGGATATGCCTTCAATTTTCTTGGCGTGGACTAGTTCAGCTATCTTCTCGATGAGACGCGACTTATTGACCTGGTAGGGTATCTCTGAGATGACAATGCGCTCACGACCTGATTTACCAGAGTCTTCGACTATGGCTCTAGCGCGCATGATGACCGATCCATGACCCGTCAGATACGCCTGTTTAATCCCGGTAATTCCGTAGATCAGTCCCGCTGTGGGGAAATCCGGACCCTTAACGTAGTCCATCAACCTATCGATGGAAATCTTGGGGTCTTCAATGAGCGCCTCGAGAGCCTGGACCACCTCTAGCGTATTGTGAGGTGGAATATTGGTGGCCATACCAACCGCAATACCGCTAGCTCCGTTTATAAGAAGCTGAGGTAACCGCGACGGCATAACCACTGGCTCAAATTCTTTTCCGTCGTAGTTTGGTACAAAATTGACAGTTTCCTTATCGATGTCGGCAATCAATAAGTCAGCAATCTTCTCCAACCTGGCTTCGGTGTAACGCATCGCGGCGGCGCTATCGCCGTCTATTGAGCCAAAGTTACCCTGACCATCGATCAGAGGATATCTAAGACTGAAATCCTGCGCCAGTCGCACTAAGGCCTCGTAAACCGAGGAATCGCCATGGGGATGGAAGCGGCCGAGTACGTCACCGACAATCCGAGCTGATTTTAGATAGGGGCGATTATGGAAGTTACGAAGCTGATACATGGCATAAAGAATACGCCTTTGCACCGGCTTTAGACCGTCTCTGGCATCTGGCAGCGCCCGAGACACAATGACGCTCATCGAATAATCAAGAAACGCAGACCGCATTTCTTCTTCGATTTTTATCGGGACTATGTGTTTAATTTGTTCCATGCTAGTTCCCTCAGACGTCCAAGTTACGGACGTTCAGCGCATTTTTCTGGATAAAATCACGACGTGGTTCGACATCATCGCCCATTAGGGTAGAGAAGATGTGATCAGCTTCCATCGCGTCATCGACTTCAACATTCAACAAGGTTCGCTTCGTTGGATCCATTGTGGTTTCCTCCAACTGCTCCGCATTCATCTCGCCAAGGCCTTTGTATCGCTGGATATAAGCGCCTTTTCTTCCCTCTTGCTCGATGAAAACTTTCAAATCGTAAAGATTGGCTAGGGTGCCTACGTCAGCATCAGCTGCGACTATGAGATCCTTAGCGTCTTCATTATCGCCGGTGTTATCAACTTCCACCGGTTCTTTACCGGTTGCCTTAGCCTTCTTCAGCCGGCTGAATGTGAAAGGAGCGACTGCTACCTCCTGCATTTGTTTACTTATGCGACGGAGTTCTACGATTTCACCCGACCCAAATAAACCAGAGTCGATGATAGATGTCTGGGGTAAATCACGGATGCGAGTCTCTAAGACAATTTGATAACGACTGTGTTCAGCATCAAATGTCACGCGATCGGTAACAAAAAGTCTTTGACCAGAAAGTTTCGAGCCCAAATTTGATTTAATACGTTCAACTAGAACCTTTGCGGCCCCTTCATCAGCCAACGCTTGGGGGCCGATATCCTCGTGTTCAATAAAAAACTGAATTAATTCGCGTGGTTTTCGTCGGCTACTTAAATCCATCAGTTCGTTATAACGAGACAGCTTGGCGATCAGACTTGAAATCACACCACGATCGATATCTTTACCGTTAGCATCTTTCAGGTGCAGGTTGGTCATACCAGCATCAATCAAAAACGAAAGTAATGCCGCGTCATCCTTCAGATAACGCTCAATTTTACCTTTACGGTATTTGTACAGGGGCGGTTGGGCAATATAGAGGTACCCACGTTCTATAATCTCTGGCATTTGACGAAAGAAAAACGTCAGCAATAAAGTTCTGATGTGAGCACCGTCAACGTCGGCATCGGTCATCAAAATGATCTTATGATACCTAAGTTTTGTGATGTCAAAATTGTCTTTACCAATACCGGTCCCAAGTGCCTGAATGAGTAGCTTGATCTCTTGCGAAGAAAGCATTTTGTCATAACGAGCTTTCTCAACGTTTAAAATCTTACCTCTTAAAGGCAGTACTGCTTGCGTCCGCTTATCGCGCCCCTGCTTTGCAGAGCCACCGGCTGAATCACCCTCAACCAAGAAGAGTTCGCACTGCTGCGGGTCTTTCTCTTGGCAGTCAGCCATTTTTCCTGGCAGCCCGGCAAAGTCCAGTGCCCCTTTGCGTTGCGTCAATTCACGCGCTTTTTTGGCGGCTAAGCGTGCCCTTGCAGCATCGATGATCTTATTTATAACGCGGCGAACAACCTCTGGATTCTGCTCAAAATAGGCTGTCAGTTTCTCGCCGATGATAGTTTCTACCCAACCTTTGACCTCTGTGTTACCCAGCTTATTTTTGGTTTGACCCTGGAATTCAGGATTTTTGACTTTAACAGCTATGACACCAGTTAGACCCTCCCTGATGTCATCACCCGTGATTCCTTCTTTGAAGGTCTTTAGCATCCCAGTTGATTCGGCAAACTGGTTAACAACTCTGGTCAGAGCTGAACGAAGACCGGTGACATGGGTGCCACCCTCGTTAGTATGAATATTGTTAACGTAAGAATAGAAACTCTCCGAGTACGCGTCGGTCCACTGCAGTGAGCACTCCATCGCAGCTTCAATTTTGCCACCATCAGTGCTTAGTTGAGTGCCTATAATGTATACAGGTTGAGAGTGTAGGGGAGTTCTGCCTTTCGCGAGGTATTCGACGAAAGACAAAAGTCCACCCTCATAATAAAACTCGGCTTCCTGATCAGATGTCTCGTCTTTGAGTGTGATTTTGACGCCTTTGTTTAAAAAGGCCAACTCGCGCAACCTTTTCGTCAGGACTTCGAAACTAAATTTAGTCTCGGGAAATATTTGAGCATCAGGTTTAAAGAAAGTTTGCGTACCACGACTGTCTGTGGCTCCAATCATTTTCACATCGTCATCTGGCTTGCCGCGCTTATACGACTGCATGTAAACCTTGCCGTCCTTGCGCACCTCAACTTTGCACCACTCCGAAAGGGCGTTGACGACTGAAGCACCCACCCCGTGAAGACCACCAGAAAAGGCAAATGCTTTATCATCAAATTTGCCGCCAGCATGAAGCACCGTCATGATGACTTCTAACGCAGATTTGCCACCCTTGTGCTGGTCGACTGGTATACCACGCCCGTTGTCTTTTACACTGCAACTACCATCAATATGAAGTAACACATTGATTTCATTACAATGACCACCCATAGCTTCGTCAATAGAGTTGTCTACTATTTCGTAAACCAAGTGGTGAAGGCCGTCCAGAGACGTAGAGCCAATGTACATGCCTGGTCTTTTACGTACCGCCTCTAAACCCTCAAGCACCTGGATGTTATCGGCAGAATATTCATTCTTCGGCTTATCGGTCATGCTCGCCGCCTTCCTAGACTCAGTCGTTCTGTTTGATCGGCACTAGTACATGCTTGGACCGGCATTCCGCCGGCTCATTTTTTGGCACAATAACTATAGGGTCCTCGTTACTTTCTTCGTTGAAATGGAGGGCCAATTCCTTGCTCTCAGTTGTGGAAAAGATATCCGTTAAGAACTTACCATTGACCGCAATATCAAATTGAGGCCCATGGTAATCCACAAGCGGCACAGTCTCACGACCCTCTGAGCTCCCCATAGTCTTGGAATTGAGGGTAAGGGATGAGTCCGAAAAGCTCAACTGCAAAGCGCGACTTTTATCCGCAGCCAGCAAAACGCGCTTGGTCACATTTTGAAAATGACTTCGCGAAACTACAACTCCCGACAATTTCCTTTGAGGCAGGACTCCCATGTAGTTTGGATAGCGAACGGCAGACAATCTTACAAAGATCTTGTAGCCGGGAACTTCGGCAACCATGGTATTTCCATCCTGAGTAATGGATAACTTAATATGGCTGAAACCCTCCCCACACATCCGATGCAGCTCAGTCATAGTGCGCTTGGATAAGCACACTCCGTTGTCAAGAAAACCTTTGGGGAGTTCTGTTGCGACCTCACAGTAAGACAGACGAAACCCGTCCGTCCCAACTAGGCGGCAGGCATTTTCAGAGGGTTTATGTAAAAACCCGACGGTTCCATAATTGCGCGGTGACTCAGGGACAATACAAAATTGGACCTGATCGATCATGTAGGCCACTTTGGCGGCAGGCAAGTCCGCACTACTATGACACTCAATCACTGGCGGATCAAACCATACAGCTTCATCTAGTAAGGGCAGCTTCATGGTGAATTCTCCAGCATTCCCCGCTGTGATTACCAAGTAAGATGCTTCTCTCTCCAGCTTAACTAGCCCTTCAGGTAGTTCTTTGACAACATCCGAAAATAAGCGAGCTGGGACGAAACATACTCCCCCTTCGGCAAATTCGCAGGCCAGTGAACTGTAGACTGAGAGCACCCTATCCGTGGCTGCAACATGTAACACATTGTCGACGGCATTGAGCCCAATTTGACTCAGACTGCGCTCGGCAATAGCGCCTTGCATCCGATTGGTGGCAGTGCTCAAGAGATGTTTTGGTAGTTGGATTCTCATGGCTCTTTGGAAGCTCCCAAGCTTAGTGGCACTGTTATCTTAAAGAAGTCTATTTTTATCTATATAGCAGTCGTAGTAGTCAGTCTCAGCTATTGTGGATAAAGATATAACCTCATGAAAGCATTTAGGAAAAATAGAAAAAAGCATGTATATGAACAGTGGATAACTTGGTGGATAACTTGAGTACCAAATTGGGGATAATTCTACGTACCTCTTCTATCCACTTTTTACCCACAGGCAATCCATGCATATTCTCAACCTGTTTTGAACAAGTTATTCACAGGATCAAGTGCTCTACGATTTACTGCAGCTGCTCTAAATGCCGTTCGAGAGCGTCAATGTGAGCTTTCAGATCAAGATCTCTGTCCAATGACTCTTCGATCTTTTTGACATTGTGCATGACCGTTGTGTGATCCTTGCCACCAAACTTTTCACCTATATCCGGATAAGAAGCATTGGTCAGCTTGCGTGATAGATACATCGCGATCTGTCTCGGCATAGCGATAGCCCGTTGGCGTCTCTTCGATTTCAAATCTGCCACTTTCATTTGAAAATGCTCGGCAACAGCTTTTTGCACCGTATCGATAGACATTCTTTTAGGGGCTTCACCAAGTACGTCCTTGAATGTCCTAGCGGCTAGATCAAGAGTGATTTCTTCGCCCTGGAGTTTGCCGTAAGCATTGATGCGATGCAGGGCACCCTCTAGTTCGCGTACATTACGCTTGGCATGCTTAGCGATGTACTCGGCCACTTCCGGCCTTAATCTGATACCTAGCTTTTCGGCCTTGCTGTACAGAATGGCGATCCGATGTTCGATACTAGGGGCTTGAATGTCAGCGATGAGGCCCCATTGAAAACGGTTCCGGAGCCTATCTTCGATATCGGGGATATCTTTTGGGAACATGTCAGACGTGATGACAATCTGTTTTTTCGCACCGTAGAGGGTGTTAAATGTGTGAAAGAACTCCTCTTGGGTAGCTTTTTTCCCGGAAATAAATTGGATATCGTCAACCAGAAGTACGTCACAATCTCGGTATTTTTTACGGAAGTCCCACATTTTATTGAAGCGCAAGCAGTAGATTAACTCGTTCATGAAACGCTCGCTGGAAATGTAAGTCACCACAGCGTTTGGCGTATGTCTCAGAACAAGATTGCCCACGGCGTGCAGTAAGTGAGTTTTACCAAGACCTACGCCCCCGTAAATAAACAGTGGGTTGTAAGCCTTTCCAGGATTTTCAGCAGCACTGAGACAAGTCGCCACGGCAAATTGGTTAGAGTCACCCTTGATGAACGATTCGAATGTATAATTAGGGTTAAGATGCCCTTCTGGAGATAGGGACCGGGAAAAAGCCTGACTTCCCTCACCGACAGCCTCTAAACCATCTAGAGAACTCTCGTCAGGTCCAAAGTCTCCGCCAGCTGGTCCCGAGTTGTTCGTGACTCCGTAGTGTGAACCCTCAATAGCCTCACTTCCGGAACCGCTTTTTATCCCGCCTTCCACTTCGATATGGAGGCGAATATGTTCTAGTCCCAGGCTTTCTTTGCATCGCTCTATAAGGTACAAACACTCGTTGCGGAAACCCTGGTAGAACACCAGGTTTGGTAATGTGAGTACGACATCGCCCGCAGCATTTGAAGACCCCTTGATGGGCTTCACCCAGCTAATGTAGGCATCTTCGTCTAAAGTCATGCGCAGCTTACGCTGAATGGCCTGCCAAGGGTCTTCAGCCCACCCACCTTGCAGGTCAGTTGCACCAGACAGCGATAAACCCTCTTCAGCGGGAAACAGAGTTTGCATTCCTGACTTATCCATACAATCGTGACTTCAGCTCAGAGGGTCAATGTTTCAGCGCTTTTTTTCGGAGTAAAGCAGCACCGGAAGCTACCATAGGCATCAACACGGGAGCAAGTCTTTTGTATACAAAATTACCTAAAGATTCCAGTATCTTAAAGCGTTGCTGATAAGAGTTACCCACAGCCTGGAATTGAATTTGTCGGAGGTCAAGTTTGGCTAATTTAGGAAAAGCTTTCACGTATTTGATAGCCGCTCAAGTACAAGCAGTAACTTTCGTACTAATGGCCTATTGGGTTGGTGATTGGCTGAACAAGAACCATCCAGCCGCATTTAACTGGTACATTGTGACATTTGTGGTCGGAGTTTTAGGTATTGCGCAGACCTTCTATGTGGTGATACGCGCCGCAATGTCTCAAGGACAAGATGGAGTTGAATCAACAAAAGATGGCCCCGACAAGACGTCCCGCAAAGACAGACCGGTTGAATGAGCGGCTGACTAAAACGCATCGAGGAGGTGTGTTGCTAATAGTCGCGTTTGTCGTAGTGGCAGTAATGCTGTCCGAAGTTCGTCTGCAGGCTGTCCTAGCTGGTGCAGTCACTTTTGCGCTGAACGCATATGCCATTTCTTACATGGCTAAGCGGTTGTTGCGAAGCAGCCAATTCGATCCGCTTGATGGCAACTCAACTCGCAACACTGGCTTTCTGATTCTTGCTCTTTTGGTAAAAATTTTTGGCCTCGGTGCGTGCAGCTACCTCAGTCTCATCGTAGTTCAATTAAGCCCATTTTATTTTGTCGGAGGAGCTGTTTCTGTATTGGTCGCTTTCTCGTTGTGGCGGCTCTTTAATTACCGTAACCCTCGCGTGAAGAATGCTATTCCATAAATTTGTAGAGTGGCAAGTTGGCATCACGGATGCAGGTCGCTTCACTTTTTGCTATCAAAGACGAGTGATCTAGGTTAGTAGAACTCTCCGTTTGGCAAGTTGACAAGTCGTCTCAGTTCCACGTACGGAGCTCAAAGCTGAATTGAAGCATATGAAAAAAAACCTTCTGATCTCATTGGGATCCTTGTTTGGTAGCAGCGTGGCCTTTGCCTCTGAGGGTGGTGGCGGGGTTGCCCACTTTATCAATTACTACAGTATCCTTCTTCACAGATTGCACATCGACCATGCATGGGAGCCAACCGTCGGCGGACTTCTGTGTTTGTTGGCCATAATCGTGGCCGGGATTTACTACCGCCGGTCTGTGAGTAGGGACGGGGCTAACGTTGTCCCAAGTGGAAAGTTTTCTCTCAGGCATCTTATTGAGGAGATGCTCGAGTTTGTCGTGGGCATTGCTAAGGATAACACTCACGAACGCTACCTTAGTTTCTTCCCCTTTCTGGCGGCAGTGTTTGTTTATATCGTGGTGTGCAATTTGTCTGGCCTGATTCCTGGCTTTCCTCCGCCCACAGAAACCATGGATAACAACGTTGCTGTCGGTATCTGTGTGTTTGTCGTGTATAACCTGGCAGGAATTAAGGAGCACGGTGGGGCCTACGTTAAGCATTTTTTAGGACCGGTGGCATTTATCGCTCCTCTCTTCTTTTGTATCGAACTAGTGAGTCACTTTTCGCGTCCGTTGTCGCTGGGGCTTAGGCTTACTGGCAACATTTACGGAGATCACACGTTGCTAGGCGTATTTACTAGCCTTAGCTACTTAGTATTTCCGGCATTATTAATGTTTTTTGGTTTGTTGGTAGCGGTTGTACAGAGTGTTGTATTCACTTTATTATCTGGTATTTATATTTCAATGGCGATTTCACACGACCATTGATTCTTATAAAATTGTGCGTAGTAGTGGCACTTTTGATAGTGGGGTAAGGGTTCATGAAAGGTTTCTTCGGTAAAGTTGCAATGGCATTTGGTGGTTTATTTCTAAGCTCGCTAGCATTCGCTCAAGAGGCGGCTGCTGCTGCGCATGCTGGTAACAGCTGGGTTCCGATCGGCGCTGGTTTGACTATGGGTCTGGCAGCTTTCGGGGCTGCGTCAGCTCAAGGTCGCACTGCAACGGCAGCTTTGGAGGGTATCGCTCGCAATCCTAATGCTAAGGATGCACTGTTTCAGCCGTTCATCCTCGGCTTGGTGTTTATGGAGTTCCAGGCATTGCTTGGCTTCGTAATCGCGATTATCTGGACGTTCAAGTGATCTAAGCGGGTTCTTTGGGACCTGAAAATAGCAGCGGCGACAGGGTAGATCCTGTTGCCGCTTTTTTTTTATCTATTGAAATACTTCAGTGATTTCCCAGCCGACTAACTCCCAAAAATCATTGCATTAAGCGATCAATGTTTCACGTGAAACATTCTCTTTTTTCCTCTTTTTCGATGAAGTCAGTTCGATTGATTTGTCGCTACAGCAATAGTCAATTCTGACCAACCGTCACCTCTGAGTATTTCGAGTTTTCTTCACCAAAGTATCGCAAGTCGTGAATCACCAGACTCATGAGCGCTAGCGGCCCCATGTTGGTGCGTCCAGTGAAATTGGCCTATGTTTCACGTGAAACATTGGGGTTACGCATTTTATGTTTGCAATGCTGGTAAGAAGGAAAGTGGTTTTTGCAGGAAAAAAGTGGTTTTTGCAGGAAAAAAGTGGTTTTTGCAGGAAAAAAGTGGTTTTTGCAGGAAAAAAGTGGTTTTTGCAGGAAAAAAGTGGTTTTTGCTGGAAAAAAGTGGTTTTTGCTGGAAAAAAGTGGTTTTTGCTGGAAAAAAGTGGTTTTTGCAGGAAAAAAGTGGTTTTTGCAGGAAAAAAGTGGTTTTTGCAGGAAAAAAGTGGTTTTTGCAGGAAAAAAGTGGTTTTCGGTTCCCTCAGTTTACGGATTTAACGAATGTTCCACGTGAAACAATCAAAATCTAGCCTGTAAAATACAATAATATCAGCATGTTAGGTCTATTGAGGCCGAGAATCACTGTTCTTCGAGCACATTTTTTACTGATTCCGTGCTGAGCGCGAATTGTGGTGACGAGTAATGAGGGTTTGTAAGGCCTGGTCTTAAAAAACTCCCCTTAAACCGGCTGGTGGAACCTCTCCCGAAAAAATAATGTTCCACGTGAAACATTCTGCCTGGCCGGGCCAAATTTAGCTGAATGGATCAATGTTCCACGTGAAACATTTACTCGTTACGCCGCTTGAAAGGTCGTAAAGCCCTTCTCAAATTAATAGGTCGTTGTTATAGTCACCGCCTGTTTTCTCCAATCCGAGTTTGATACTGGAGTAATACGCATGGCGCGTGTAATCGCCGTTTCCAATCAAAAGGGAGGCGTGGGTAAGACCACCACCGCAATTAATATTGCGGCATGCCTCGCAGCGGCCGAAAAAAAGGTTCTGGTCATCGACCTGGATCCCCAGGCCAATGCTGGAAGTGGTTTAGGAATCTATAAAGGGGACTTTGACGTTAGCATGTACAACGTCTTGGTCGATGAAGTACCCATAACGAGTGCGATATTACACACCGAGTTGAAATGCCTAGATATTGCTCCCTCATTGCCCGACTTAGTTGGGGCTGAAGTAGAGCTTGTATCGGCCATTGGTAGAGAGGTTAGATTGAAGGAGGCCTTGGCCCCCATTCAGCGTCTGTATGACTTTATCGTCATAGACTGCCCTCCCGCCCTTGGGATCCTAACGGTGAATGCCCTAACTGCAGCTGATGCCGTACTCATTCCCCTCCAATGTGAATACTACGCAATGGAAGGCCTATCCCAATTAGTAAAAACTGTATCTCTGATAAAGAAGCGTCTAAATCCAGCTCTAGAGCGGGAGGGTATATTGCTTACGATGTACGATCGCCGCAATAATCTCTCGCACCAGGTTGAGCAGGATATTCGGGCACACTTTGGCCATGAGGTGTTCCCAGTTGTGATCCCAAGGAACGTCAAGTTGTCGGAGGCGCCTTCCCATGGTAAGCCCGTCATCCTTTATGACATTAATAGCACCGGTGCTGTTGCATACATGGAAGTTGCCCGAATATTAATTCGTCGACATCAGTCACCTTCGTCAAGCCGCGGGAAAGCTGAGAAATCGACTATGACTAAGCAGAAAATGACTGATCATAGCTGAGGTATAGACAATGACTACTCGTGAAAAGGCGCCCTCCACAAGGCGTGGGGCTCTTGGCAAAGGTATTTCTTCGCTTCTAGGTGATTTGTCCGACGACCACTCAGAAGAAGCAAATGTTGGAACAAAGATTTCCGACGAGAAACTTAAGCGGAAGCTGGATGCGGAGGTAGTGCGCCTTAATGTCGAGGAGATCGATCCGAACCCTCAGCAACCTCGTAAACTTTTCGATGACAGAGCTCTGAAGGAACTGTCAGATAGTCTAAAGATTGATGGAGTACTGCAGCCAATCGTTGTTACTCAAGCACCTCAAGCTGGCCGTTATTATGTAGTGGCTGGCGAGAGGCGCCTTCGGGCCTCGAAACTTGCGGGACTTACTACGATACCAGCCATCGTTCGTGAGGGCGCAAACACAGATTTGCTTCGTCTTGCTTTGATCGAGAATATTCAAAGAGCCGATCTGAACATACTTGAAGAAGCTGAAGCGTACTCGGCCCTTATTAAGGATTACGGACTAACCCAGGAACAGTGCGCTGACCGTGTGGGTAAAGAGCGGTCCACAGTGACAAACGCCCTGCGGTTGCTAACGCTGCCCCGAGAGATTCAGGAGGATATCGTCAGTACGCGTCTCTCGATGGGGCACGGCCGCGCAATACTGAGCCTTGACGACAAAAAAACTATGCTAAGATGCCGAGACATCGTAGTCAAAAAGTCTCTAAGCGTACGTCAAACAGAACAACTTTGCAAGTCCATAAAATCACCCGTAAAGACTTCAGATCAAAAATCCGCGGCTATTAAGGACGAAGCCGACCTTCAGTACATCACTGAAAGCCTACGTAACTATCTCCATACGAAAATAAGAGTAGCCGGTAGTACTAGCCGAGGAAAAATCGAAATTTCCTATTTCTCAGCCGCGGAATTGGAGCGTCTCTTAAAGCTGATGGGACATAGGTTTTGAAAAATCCAGAGCGCTATTCGACTAAAATGCCGTCGGTATTGTAAATCACCTTGTTCCTTTAGCTAAAGTGCGCTATTCACAGGCGCCCAAGCTGTTTGCTGTTCTCCAAGTACGCATCGCGCACAGGTGATTCTATGGCTACGCTCAATCTTATTCCTAATCCCTCAGTTTTAGGCGCTCAAATTGGCATTTTTCTCGTCAATTATGTTGCGGTAAAAAAACTTTTTGTTGAACCATACCTGGCGGTCAGGGCTCGACGCGCTGCCCTGACCATAGGTAGTCAGGATGAGGCCCAGCGGGCGCTCGCGCAATCCGACAAAATCACCAAAGCCATAGAAGAGAAGTTTCTAGTTTGTGCCGCGGAGGCTAAGTCCGTTCGGGAGTCATTGAGAGAGAGAGCGCAAACAGAGCGGGATCGTCTCCTCGCTGCCGCTGAAACAGCAGCTAAGGCGGAGATTGCCAGCGTAGAGAATAAAATCCGCGAGGAACTTGCCGCGGAGCGGGCGCGTATACCTGAAGTTATGAAGTCCTTGTCTGAACAACTTTATCACCTAGCCCTAAACTGAGTGGCCGCGTTAACGGAGGTTTGAAAAATATGGAAGAACACGTTGACGTCCTGATGGGTATCATCCTTCCCTACGCCAATTTCGCCATTTTTCTCGGCTTAGCGATCTTCTTTTTTCGCAAACCAGCGAAAGCCGCTGCTAAGAAACGCCGTGACCAGTTCGAAAAACTTATGGCCGAAGCTGCGGCAGCGCGTGACGAAGCAGTGGCTAGATTAAACGAACTTAAGCAACGGGAAGCGTCAATCGAGGCGGAACTCGAAGCAATTAAAAAGGCATCGTTGTCGAGTGCGGAACAGGAAGCCGCGAAAATTCTTGATGACGCAGAAAAGTTGGCAAAACATCTCCGCACCGAGGCAAGTCGCATCGCTGCAGCAGAGGTTGCCAAAGCAAGAGCCGAACTACGTCGGGAAATCGTCGAAACGGCTGCGGACAGTGTCCGCGACAAACTGAAACGCGATCTTTCGACG
The DNA here is from genome assembly GCA_016874735.1 of Deltaproteobacteria bacterium. Taxonomy (NCBI): domain Bacteria; kingdom Pseudomonadati; phylum Myxococcota; class Myxococcia; species Deltaproteobacteria bacterium. The sequence continues at coordinate 184,322 of VGTI01000003.1, read as the reverse complement.
GAAGCGCAAGTCAAGATTGTCAGCAAGAAGATCGACGAACTCAAGCACGTTAGTGCCCAAGGCTGAGGACGAGATGGGACGAATCGCTAAACGATATGCCAAGGCTCTACTAAAATTAACGGGTGGAGATCTTCAACAGGCAAAAAAATACCGCGACAGCCTTTTGGAGTTAAAAGCGTTATTCAGCCTTGACGAGGCTGCCCGGGTACTCAACAGCCCCGCGATGCCAGATGACCTAAAAAAGAGCCTTCTGTCATACGGGTTAAAAGCTGCTGACGCAGCTTCTGCGGTAAACAACCTGGTCGATGCGGTTGTCGATTGCGGTAGGGTTAGTTTGCTTCCGCAGATTGCTGGTGCTTTTGCACAATACATTGATGAAGCAGAAGGTCTAGTACAAGCTGATGTGACGTCGGCAGTTGAATTGTCAAGTGAAGCCCAACAACAAATAGCCAAAGCCGTTGGTCAGCTACTCAACAAGAAGGCCGAAGTCACGCATCACGTCGATCGTGATCTTTTAGGTGGTTTTGTTGTGAAAGTGGGTGACTACAAGGTTGACCTAAGTTTGAAGAACAAACTCGAAGGTTTAGCCAAAACAGCAGTACAAGATACTTTTCGTTAAGGGAAGGCCGTCATGAGCACAGAAAAGATCCGCGTAGAAGAAGTTAGCCGTATTATTAGCGAACGTATTAAGAATTACGGACAGGCAGTAGAGCTGCAAGAAACCGGAACAGTACTTACTGTTGGTGACGGCATCGCTCGTGTCTACGGGTTGGACGGCGCGATGGCCGGTGAACTTGTACAGTTTGAGAACGGGACGCGCGGAGTTGTTCTCAACCTGGAGGAGGACAACGTCGGTATCGCGATCTTCGGCGATGTGAAGGGTATTTCTGAAGGCGAGACCGTCAAGCGGTTGAAGGAAATTAACTCCGTACCAGTGGGTGAAGCGCTACTGGGTAGGGTCGTTAACGCACTTGGCGAGCCCATTGACGGACAGGGGCCCGTGAAATCCACGGAGCATGGCGTTGTTGAGGTGAAAGCTCCCGGTATCATTGACCGCAAATCTGTCGATGAGCCACTGCAAACGGGGATCAAGGCTATTGACGCTATGACTCCGATTGGAAGAGGGCAGCGTGAGTTAATTATTGGGGATCGTCAAACCGGAAAGACAACGATTTGTGTCGACACGATCATAAACCAAAAAGGTAAGGACGTAGTCTGTATTTACGTCGCTATTGGGCAAAAGGCGTCAACCGTCGCGCAGGTGGTAGAGAAGCTTAAGCGTTTCGGCGCCATGGAATATACCATTGTAGTTGCAGCAACCGCACTTGACCCGGCTCCAATGCAGTTTATTGCACCGTATTCCGGTTGCCGTATGGCGGAGTTCTTCCTTAACAAGGGAAAACATGCCGTAATCTTCTATGACGACTTATCTAAGCAGGCTGCTGCGTACCGTGAATTGTCGCTCTTACTGCGCCGTCCCCCAGGTCGCGAAGCTTATCCGGGCGACGTGTTTTACCTGCATAGTCGCTTGCTCGAGCGCGCCTGCAAGTTGAACGATAAATTAGGTGGTGGCTCAATCACGGCATTTCCCGTGGTGGAAACTCAAGCCGGCGATATTTCAGCTTATATTCCTACAAACGTGATCTCCATCACCGATGGGCAAATCTTTCTCGAAAGTGACCTTTTCTTCTCAGGTATCCGCCCTGCAATCAACGCCGGCCTTTCCGTGTCACGGGTAGGCGGTGCGGCACAGGTTCCAGCCATGAAAAAGGTTGCGGGCTCGTTACGATTAGAATTAGCCCAATTCCGTGAACTTGCAGCGTTCTCACAATTTGGATCAGATCTTGATCAAGCCACCCAAAGGACTCTGCGCCGCGGCGAGCGTTTGGTAGAAATTCTGAAACAAAATCAGTATGCGCCGATGCATGTAGGCCTCCAGATCGCATCTATATTTGCCGTTACCAAGGGATATCTCGATAAGCGCGAGGTTTCACAGGTGGGTGAATGGGAGAAAGGGCTTCACGAGCACCTGAAAGCTAGCTATCCCCAAGTTGTCGATAAGTTGGAGAAGCGCAGCAAGCTAGAAGAAGTGCAGGGCGAGCTAGTTAAGGCGATTGAAGAATTTGACAAGGGATTCAAATAATGCCGAGTTTAAAGGACATTCGTCGCCGTATTGGTAGCGTTAAAAATACGCAAAAAATAACTAGGGCGATGAAGCTAGTAGCAGCTGCAAAATTTGCCAGGGCCAATGCTGCTGTGGTTTCCGCACGGCCCTATGGAACAGCTTTTCAAGCCATGGTACATAGGCTGGTCGCTACCGCCGGGGAGAGCTTCAGTTCTCCATTTTTAGTAGAACGCACGGAAGAGAAGTCGCTTTTAGTGCTGCTTTCTACTGATCGTGGTTTTTGCGGCAGTCTAAATTCGAACTTGTTTAAGCAAGCTGTATCTTTCATTAGTGCTAAGCGACGCGAGGGTGTTCACGTCGAATTGATGGCATGGGGTCGCAGGGCGCGGCAGTTTGCGACGAAGATAGGGGTAGAGGTCCATAATCCAAGAGAAAAAGTCCTGGACAAACCTGACTACCTGTTAGCTAAAGAGTTAGCCGAAGAAGTAGTCGCAAAGTTTGGCGAGGGTGGCTTTGATAGGATCTACTTAGGTTTTGTTGAGTTTCGCTCTGCGATGTCTCAGCAAGCTAAAGTTGTCCAAGCTCTACCAGTTGCTAACTTAACTAAGGTAGAGGGCGCTGAAGAGTTGGCGCCAGACATCATCGTCGAGCCGTCGGTTCATCACGTGCTGGAAGAGGTTCTTAAACGGGAAGTCGCAGGATTCATCTTCAGAGCCATGCTCGAGGGCGCTGCCTCCGAGCACGGTGCACGAATGACCGCGATGGACTCGGCGACCAATAACGCCAATGAAGTACTGCGCCGGATGAAGATTCAATACAACCGTGCGCGGCAAGCTGCGATTACTAAGGAACTTATCGAAATCACCAGCGGCGCCCAGGCCCTGTGAGTGAAGGAGCGAAGAGGAAGGTATGCATACATCTACGGTCGTTGGCAAAATTGTACAGGTGACGGGTCCAGTAGTAGACGTTGAGTTTCCGGAAGGTCACTTGCCGGCAATCTATAACGCACTCAAGGCAACGAACCCATCTTTGGGTGAAGGCTTCGGAAATCTCGTATTAGAGGTTGCTCAGCATCTCGGGCAAAACGTCGTGCGTACAATTTCGATGGATAGCACGGACGGACTAAGCCGCGGCAGTTCGGTGCAGGATACAGGTGATCAAATCACCGTACCGGTCGGTCGCGAGGTACTAGGGCGGATTTTGAACGTAACTGGCGATCCTGTAGACGAAGCTGGGCCAGTCAAATCGAAAAAGCGTTATCCCATTCATCGCAGTGCTCCAGTATTCGAAAACCTTAAAACTGAGCCTGAGATTCTCGAGACTGGTATCAAGGTTATTGACCTTATGGCCCCTTATTTGAAGGGTGGCAAAATTGGTCTTTTTGGTGGTGCAGGCGTAGGTAAAACAGTTTGTATCATGGAGCTGATTAACAACATTGCAACCCAGCATGGTGGTTTTTCGGTTTTTGGTGGAGTAGGGGAACGCACGCGGGAAGGTAATGACCTTTACCACGAGATGAAGGAATCAGGCGTTATCAATAAAACCGCACTTGTGTACGGACAGATGAACGAACCGCCAGGAGCTCGCGCCCGGGTGGCATTGTCAGCGCTGTCCGTAGCGGAATACTTCCGCGATGAGGAAAACCAAGATGTATTGCTCTTCATTGACAATATCTTCCGGTTTACACAGGCTGGTTCGGAGGTTTCGGCTCTTTTGGGACGTATCCCATCAGCCGTAGGGTATCAACCGACTCTGGCCAGTGAGATGGGTGAGTTACAAGAGCGGATCACAACGACCAAAAATGGATCGATTACGTCCGTTCAGGCTATTTACGTGCCTGCCGACGACTACACTGACCCCGCTCCCGCGACGACTTTTGCGCACTTGGATGCGTCTACGGTTCTGGAACGGAAGATTTCCGAACTTGGCATCTATCCCGCTGTCGACCCTCTTGCCAGCTCCTCTAGAGCGTTGGATCCACAGATCGTCGGAGCTGAGCACTACAAGGTGGCTCGCGATGTACAAAAGGTCCTTCAGCGCTACAAGGATTTACAAGATATTATCGCTATCCTCGGGATGGACGAACTGTCAGACGAAGACAAATTGATCGTGGCTCGCGCACGCAAACTTGAGCGCTTCTTCAGCCAACCATTCTTTGTTGCAGAGCAATTTACCGGAATGAAGGGTAAATATGTTAAGCGTGAGGATACGGTACGCAGCTTCAAGGAAATTGTTGAGGGCAAGCACGATAATTTGCCAGAGCAAGCCTTCCTGTACGTTGGTACCATTGAAGAGGCGGTAGAGAAGTCTAAGACCCTTTGATTTGAGAGGGCTCGGCCGATGGGCGAGTTACACGTAAGCATTCTTACCCCTGCAAAGGTGGTTGGTCGGTTTAAGGCTGGACAAGTACAGGTACCAAGTTCAGATGGGTACCTGGGGATATTGCCCGGTCACGCTGAATTAGTGTCTCAGCTCGGGGTAGGTGAGTTAGTAGTGAGCACTGGCCGAGGCGAGGAAAGTTTCTTTGTGTCTGGCGGCTTTATAGATGTCGGTGGGGGTGACCAAGTTACATTGCTGGTTGATGTAGCTGAGCGTCCAACTGACATCGACACCGATAGGGCGAAAGAAGCCAAGCGGCGCGCGTTAAGTAGGTTGGACGAGAAGCTCGGGGTGGACGTAATGCGTGCGCAGGCTGCATTACTTCGTGCTGAGCAGCGGCTGGCAGTGGCCGTGCGGCGTGGCAAGTGAATTTGAATTTCGGCCTGTATTGGGACGCCTATGGCTTAGACGCTCCCAATTCAGGCATTTTCGTTCATGCACATAGTATTGCTAAAGAGCTGGACTCTTTGGGGTACGCTCCTAGACTAGTCGGTCTAAAATCGGCTTTGTGTTCCTTTCCCAGATTGCAAGGGCTGCACCCTTTAGCTCACCCCTTAACCAAATGGTGGACAAGAAATAAGTTTCTATGGCCTGAGTCAGTCGCGCGCCGTATCGAGAGTGATTCGGCCGGAAGTTATGCCAATGTTGTTTTACACGGATTAAGTAATTTTAATATTCCCATAAGACCTAGGAATGGCTGGCGGCTGGTGCTAACCGTTCACGATCTGATACCGATAATTGCCCCGCACGATGTGTCTACCTCGCTCAACCTACAAATGAAGTTTTTGTTACCGAGGGCTATGAGGGCGGCAGACTGCATAGTCTGTGTGTCCCGTTGGACAAAAGAGACGATAATTGATTTCATGCCGACTCTCGAGTCTAAGCTGGTTGTAATTCCTAATGGAGTGGCGTCTTTTTCACCTTCCGTAAAAACTCATTCCGAGAGTGGAAATAGGATTCGACTTCTTTTCGTCAGTAGATTTGAACGCTACAAGTGCCATGAAACTTTAGTAACATTACTCAAAAGCTCGAATCTCGCATTAGAGCTGGATGTTATCACAGACCTAAAGGGTCAGCGTTTCTGGCAAAGCCGTGCGATAGATATGATTCAAAATGGTAGACTTCGTGTTCATTGCGGAGTTTACGGGGATGAGCTACGGCGCTTCTACGAGAATGCGGATGTATATGTTAGCCCATCTAGGCTTGAGGGTTACTGTTTACCAGCTATCGAGGCACTCAGTGCAGCTACGCCCGTCGTATATGTTGGTGGTAGCGGTATAGACGAGGTGGCAGGCTCAAGTGTGAGTTATAGGGTGCAGAATCCGCTTAAAATCGCGGATTGGGAAGACGCCATTTGTCTTGCAAAAAGCGATTCTGAGAGATCCGATTACTCAATTAGAGTTAATGAATATCTCAAAACCTTGCCGTCCTGGAAAGATGCAGCAGTTGAGCTTTTGACGCTGTATAATAAACTGGTTTAATCAGCCCATTTATGACGAGCAGGGAGCTCTACCGTGGAACAAGCCGCGATCATGGTAACGGGTGGTTCGGGTTTTATAGGCTCACATTTAGTACGCAAACTTACCGAGCAACATCGGACAGTAGTTGCTGTTTACCGTCGAAAACTACCTGAGTCACTAGATCGCGTGTATCCCGTTTGTACCGATTTGAGCTCACCAGAGTTGATGGCGGCTCCATTAAGAGGGGTCGGTACGGTCGTACACTTAGCCTGGGAGGGTGGCTTTGCTAGTTCTGTTCCACCGGGTACAGATTGGCGTCATCTCGAAAAGCCAGAAGACAGTGTCAATTTAAAGATGCTCGGAAATCTGGTCAAAGCGATGGAGCGAGCCGGTACACAGCGCATAGTGTTACTTAGTGCCATTGGCGCTAAGTCACATGCAACAAGCCCATTTTTGTCTGAGAAATATGCGGCAGAGTCTCTAGTGATTAACAGTAGGATCAAGGAAAGAATTATCATTAGAACGGCTATTGCCTGGGGAGGACAACAGTCTAATGACCGGTTTTTACGGTCACTCTTACGTGTTATGCGTTATCCAATTTATCCCGTTCCGCAGCGGCGTGGTAACTTGGCACCAATTTACGTCCAGGATCTTGCTACGATCTTGGCTTCCTGCTGCAAAATCAAGCTGAGTGAGCCTGTAGCTGTTATGGAAGTTCACGGTAAAGAGAGTTACCAAATTCATGAAATATTCCGGATAGTGGCAGAAAAATTAGCGAAGGGGGCTAGAATACCTTTGGGGGGAGTTTTGGGCCAAACCCTTCTTCCTCTCTTGGAGCGCGAACGCCGCACCAATAGTGATACGCCAAAGATTCAGCAGGTGCTCGGCATTGGTGGGTTTGTCGATTCAAGTCTGGCGGTAGCAAACCCGCTGACTTCGGTGATACCTCGTGATCTAGCGACATTTAGGGACAATTTGCTGAAGTAGTCGGAGACAGCAGTTTTAGGCTTAGTGGCCCTGCCTGTTCCCGCCCTCAATTTTGGAGAGGGGAACAGGCAAATTAAAATGATTAGTCTAGCGGCAGATCTCGCATGCCTTGGCGCAGGAAGGCTGGAACCTCTAAGTTATCCTGGTCTCCGAGCTGTTGCGGTGAGCGAACACGTTCAGCGAGTGCTAAAGCCTCGTCGATTTTTCTATCTATCTCTGCTACGGCCTCCATCTGCTCTGGTTCAAGAGCCAACTCTTCAGAACGCATACCACCTGAACGTAGATCTAGCTGCTGAGCTGCATCAGCTAAGGCTTCAAGTCCGTGCTCAAATATACCGGCCGAGAATTCTGGATCCTGAAGAGTGTCGAGAGACGGTACCTCAAGAGCCTCAACCGAGGGCTCCATATAGGTCGGTGCCAGATCTGCAGAGGAAGAGTCGAGATGGGAGTCTGCAAGGATAGGTTCCGCAATAGGCTCAATTTCATTCGTAGGGGTTTTAAGGTGCTCATCCTCTCCCGGTAACAATGCCATAATATCAGCTTCCGGATTTATAAGATCTTCAGTGTCTCCGCCTGGGGACTGCTCATCAGCTAAGTCAAAAGTCCAAGCGGCAAGTTTTCGCGCCTCGTCGTTTCCGCTAAGATCAAGTGCAAGGCTGGGAATCGTAGGTTCTTGGATTAATGACTTGGGTTCCCCTTCCATGGCAAATGGTAGAAGGGAAGTATTTGCTATGAGTGATTCTTCTTTTTTAGCCTGTACTGGTACAGTTGGCGGCATCACTACGGGCGGTGGAATAACACCTTCCGCCGTCGCGAGGCTCTGATCCGTCAGTAAGGACTTGGAGTCGTAGCCGGTCGGTGTGGCCGTGACGATACGATTAGAAAAGCTAGGCTGTGGTTTAACAGAACTGGAACTGCTACCTGTTGTTTCCTCTTTATCTACCGGGAAGCCAGTAGCTATGACCGTCACTCGCATCTGGCCACCTAGACTTTCATCGATAACCGCCCCAAAAATGATGTTGGCATCTTCATGCGCTGAATTTTCAACGATGGAGCAAGCTTCGTTAACTTCCATAAGTGTGACGTCAGAACCAGCGGTTATATTAATTAAGATGCCCGTGGCTCCCTCAATATCGATATCTTCGAGTAACGGGGATGATATCGCCATACGAGCAGCTTCAGCAGCTCGTCCCTCACCCGTAGCGGCACCAATACCCATTAATGCTTGGCCCATACAGGACATTACTGTTTTAACGTCAGCAAAATCGACATTGACGCGTCCAGGAATGTTGATGATGTCGCTTATACCGCGAACGGCATTAACCAGCACCTCGTCCGCCATTTTGAAGGCGTCAATCATACTTAGCGATGGAGAGGCCACTTGGAGTAGTCGTTGGTTAGGAATTGTGATGAGGGTGTCGACACACTCCCTAAGCCTGGCTATGCCGAGATCGGCATGTTTGCGTCGACGTTTGCCCTCAAATGTAAAAGGTTTAGTAACAACGGCCACAGTCAACGCGCCAAGTTCTCGCGCGATCTGAGCAACCACTGCTGCACCACCAGTACCAGTCCCACCACCCATTCCTGCGGTGATAAATACCATGTCGGCACCAGCTAAGGCCTGTTGAATTTCGTAGCGATCCTCTAAAGCCGCATCGCGGCCGACATCAGGATCAGCTCCAGCGCCAAGACCGCGCGTTAATTCCTTACCGACTTGAAGCTTTTGCTCTGCCAGCGAAAACCGCAAGGCCTGAACATCAGTATTTGCAGTGATAAACTCAACCCCATCTAGACTGCTCCGAATCATGGTGTTGACGGCGTTGCCACCACCACCACCGACCCCTATGACCTTGATTTTTGCCCCGGGCGGCGTGATGAAATTAGGATCGAAGCTCATAGGTACTTCTCCCTCGTAGCAATACCTGTGGTGAAGACAGGCAAACAGGTGAAATTTTTTCTGAAGGCGTAATAAGAATTATAGGAAACACCGACGAAAACTGTCAAATTTTTGACTCTTGCGTCGGCCCTAAAATTTACTTCGCGCGCCTTGCGAGATATTCAACTAAGCTCCCGCAACCAGTTAACAAATTGCCCCAAGTAGCGATTTGTCCACGTGTTCTTCTTTGTTTTTGCTAATTCCTCGACGCGACCGAGTTCCAAATTTAATAGACCTATTACGGTCGCAAATTTGGTTGGATGAATCAGTGCCGAGGAATTCACATTGCTTTCAAGACCAGCCTCTTGCCCGCCACCCAACACCGGGCGCGCTCGAGCTACAGGTATGTTGAGTTTAGAAGTGAAATACTCAGTAATACCTTTGACATCAGCCCCGCCACCTGTCAGCAAGATGCCACCACCCAGGCAACCCTTATAGGCCTGCAGTTCGCCAGCAAGGAGGGCACAAAGTTCATGAATACGGGGACCTAAAACGGGCGCGACATGCTCACCGCCAATGATTTTTCTCTCACCTTTGATATTGGTAACATCCATGGCATCACCGGGTCTTGGCCGTATGCCAAAGCGAAGCTTCACACTCTCAGCTGTTTCTGGCGGCAAGCTCAGTCCGATGGCGATATCGTTTGTCATCAATTTACCGGCTACATTGACGGTAAACGCGGCGGTAGGGCGTCCCCCTTTGAATACTATGCCGTCTGTAGTGCCCCCACCGATGTCAGCCAAAGCTACGCCGAGTTGCTTGTAGGAGTCGGGGACTGTGACGGATGCTGATGCAAAGGGTTCTGAATAAAGCCTGACCACCTGCAGTCCGCAGTCATTGCAAACGTCAACGATGTCCTTCATGTAGAATTTGTCGGCATCAATCAGGAAATACTCACCAGTCAAAGTGCGGCCGCGAAAGCCAACTGGATCATCAACCGCCTCCCGCGAGTCGAGTCGATATGCTATCGGGATTGTGTGTAATAGTTCACGACCCTCGGTAGGCGTCTCGAGCTCTGCCTTCTCCATAAGTGAGCGAACGTCATTGACCGTTACCACCTCTCCATCAAGTGGTTTGCTGACTGTCACAATACGACTACCCAAATGACTACCAGCAACGCCAACTACAACTTTGGTTATATCCGTATCGAAATGTCCCTCGCCAAGCTCTAGCAACTGCTTAAGTGCCGCTTTAGCTTGCTCGACGTTGGCGAGCATACCTCTTCGCATTCCTTCAGCGGGCACGCATATAGTCTCTACAGTACGGGCATTTTGACCTGGCGTTTCTCGCAACGTCGCAAGACAGAATTTGGTAGTCCCAAAATCAAGACTGAACAAACCCTTTAGATACTTGGTCTTGGGCTGCATTTTGAACCTGCTTGTCAATAGGTAGCATTGGGAAGCATGTTCTATAATCGTTACATTTTCTTCAGCTTAACGAAAGCCTTGCCTTGATAATCTAGTTCGATTCTCTGCGCCTGCTCCTGGCGGACAGCCAATTTTTCAAGAATTCCGCCCAATTTCTCGAGCTTTTCCGCAAAAGGAGCACGGCCGAGCGCCACCTCGGTACCCAGTGACGTTAGCTCAGCTACAAATCCACGAAACCGCTCAACATGAAACTTACTGATATTTATCGATTTTTTCTTTGTGTCTTGGAGAAGTGTCAGGGCTTCCTGAAGCATTACGCGAGTCTGATCGTCAACCACCAGGGTTTGACCCTCACCCATCGAGAACTGCTGTCGGTCCTCAAACAGTCCGGTTAATACTGGACCCGGACAGGCTTCGCCATGGTTGGTGTCGAGATGACCATATATGTCTCCTAACGTAGAGACGAACCTAATCTTATCCGCCTCGATACAAAAGACAGGATTGCGTTGAATGATGCTGACTATCACTTGAAAAGGTGAAATTTTCGTAACTCTGACGTCAGAAAATACACCAAGTTTCTGAACTGCTCGGGCTGTCTTAACTAAATCCTCGTGGGTTCCGCCGCCGAGGCTTTTGCGGGCTGTACTAATCACCAAAGCCCGAGAGGCATCAGAAATTCTCTGATCGTCACTAGATCGCACTAGTAAATCCCAATTTGTGGCAGCACCAATAGTGCTTGGGAAGTGTCCAGAAATCAGTGGTGTAAGCGTGCCCTTGGCCGCGAAATAACCTAATGATACCAGGCTTACGGCAACCCCCAGAAGAGCCAAAGTCTTCCATTTAGAGAGTGCGAGACGTCGGCGATTCTTATTTGTTTTAGGCTTTTGTTTTCTCAAAACTGAGCCCTGATTCGCCTTACGACTCTTACTCATGCCAGATTTTCCTTTAGCTTTGCGGCAACGCGCCAAACGTCACCGGCACCAATGGTAAGAACTATTGCCTTATCACTTATCTGTCTTTGAACGGTGGTCACTGCTTCATCTAAGGTGTCACATGCAACGGCGTCAATATCCATGCGTAGGCGAAGGTCTGCCGCGATTTTTGCTGGAGAAAAATCTAACTGAGTGGTCTCACCAGCACTGTAGACAGGTAGTACATAAACAAGGTCCGCGCCGTCCAACGATTGTAACATTTCATCATACATAGTTTCGAGTCGTGTAAATCTATGCGGCTGATACACAACGTGCAGTTTAATCTGTGGCCAAGTTTGCCGCAAAGCCTGGATACAGGCTGATATTTTTCCGGGATTATGGGCGTAATCGTCGTAGATCTTGAGTCGGTCGGTACTCAAGAGTCGGTCCATTCTTCTTTTGACCCCTCGGAAGTTAGCTAAACTTGCAGCCGCATCTTTAACGTTGAGTCCCAAAGATCTTGTGACAGCTAGTGCACATAGGGCGTTTTGCACATTATGTTTGCCCATCATTGGCAAGGAGCATTTAAATACATCGCGCTCAACAATGACCGTGAAAGTGGAGGAGCCAGAAACAGAGATGTAGTCGCGCGCTCTTACGTCGCACCCCAGGACAAATCCGTATGTGAGGCGGTCTCGCAGATATGTAGACCCAACGTCCCGCGTTAGTGGGTGATCCCAACCAATAATAGCAAAACCATCCTCGGTGATATTTTGTAGATATGACCCAAAAGCCTGGAGCAGTGCTCCCTGGTTTTTAAAAAAATCTAAATGATCCAATTCAACATTTGTGATGACGCCGACATACGGTCGATACTTCAAAAAGGAGCCATCCGACTCATCGGCTTCCGCCACAAAGATGTTACCATCACCAAGAAGGAGGTAACTGTCGTAGCGGATCATTTCCGCACCTATAACTGCCTTTGGTTTACAGCCTAGGTCGTCAAGGACATGTGCGATCATAGCAGATGTGGTCGACTTTCCGTGGGTGCCAGCAACAGTGATAGGTAACGATTCACTCATCAAAAGTTGTAGGAAATCACTACGGTGCAGAACCTCAATGGCTTTGCTGTGTGCAAGAGTTAATTCCGGATTGTCAGCGGCTATTGCGCTTGAGTAAACAACCGTCCCAGCACCATCCAGGGATTGTCCTGAGTGTCCTAAATAGAAGCGTACGCCCTTAGTGACTAATCGATCTATGATCGTCGACGATTTGATATCAGTACCTTGTACTGAGATACCAAGATGCACGGCCATTTCAGCTAACCCAGACATCCCTGAACCACCGATGCCGATAAAATGAACTGGCTCCTTAAGCCTGCTTTTCAGCATGTCCCAACTTATCCTCCGTGGCAGCCGGAGAAATTCCGGCTAGCTTGGTCAAGATAGCGGAAATCATCAGGAAAACCAGCAAGGAACTACTTCCGCTAGAGACGAATGGCAATGTCATTCCTTTGGTCGGTAATAGTCCCATACAAACACCAATATTGATGAGCGCCTGTATAACAATTGTCACAGTTAACCCAAAGGCTAAGAATCTTTTGTGTGGAGAGTTCTGATTTTGAGCAATTTGGAAACCGACAGCACATAAATAGAGGAAACAAGCACAAACGAGTAGTACCCCGAGTAAACCACTTTCCTCACCAATTACTGCGAGTATAAAATCGGTATGGGCCTCTGGTAAAAAAAACAATTTTTGCTTGGATTCACCGAGGCCTACCCCAAATAGGCCGCCATTTTGAAATGCGACAAAGCTTTGGATTATTTGAAATCCACTACCTTTAACTTGTGACCAGGGATCAAGAAAGCTCATGACCCTTGCCATACGATAGGGTTCGAAGATGATGGCAAGGCATACCGCGCCTAGAAATGCACCAACTGCAGACAGCACGAACTTACGCGTGACACCCGCAGCGAAGAGCATGCAGAACGTTACCGCAAATAATAAGACGGGAGTACCAAGATCTTTTTGCAGGAGCAACAAGCCGGATACTATTGCGAAAACAAAAATATTTGGTAGTACTCCACGGGTGAAACTATGAATATCACTGGATGGACGGCTAAGATTGCGAGCAAGAAAGAGCACCATCGCAAGCTTCGTTAGTTCTGAAGGTTGCCCTCCAATGATTGGTATGTTTAACCAGCGAGAAGCACCCCCAATTTTTACATACATGCCTGGGATGAAAATAAGAGAGAGTAAACCCAAGGTAAATAGAAGTAGGGGAAGGGTCGCTCGCTCGATCCAGCGCCAAGGCACTAGTTGAATAATAAAGTACGCGAAAAGACCAACTAAAGTAGATCCGATTTGCTTTCTCAAAAATAGGAATTCGTCGCTAAATTGCTGCTGACCCTTGAGTGAGGAAGCAGCGTAGATCGCTGTTAAACCCATCAAAGTGAGAAGTAGGACTACCAAAAGTAGCCGCTGCTGTTGGGAGTTGAATCGCGACGAATCTGCTGTTGACGCCAAAATCAGCTCCTTCGTGTTGTGATCAGCCGTCCAGAAGTCCCTTCATTTGCTCGCGGAATACATCACCTCGATGCTCATAATTATTGAATTCATCAAAGCTTGCACAACCAGGAGAGAAAAGTATCGGAGTCGGTTTATTAGATATTATGCCAGCGATTTGTCCTAAAGCTACAGTGAGGGTAGGAAATTCGTGCACCAACAGTTCTCTTGATAGGTCATTCGCGATCGCGGGACCAGATGCCCCAAATGTGATGACAGAAGATATTTTGTCTTTTAGCTTTAAAATCGGCGTGTAACTCTCGCCTTTACCTTGTCCGCCCATCAAAAGCAAAACAGGTCTAGTTTGACTTGATAAGGCGACAAGCGTTGATTCCACGTTTGTAGACTTGCTGTCGTTAATACACTGATTACCACGAACAGTCCCAATGAGCTCACATCGGTGCCTTAAACCGATAAAATCCTTGAGTCCCTCGGCCAAACTTCTCACATCCCGGCCTAAAGTATGTGCGACGGCAGTCAGGGCGAATCCCGCATTGAGCCGATTATGTTGCTCGGCGATGGAGGTTGGTGCAAGAGAGGCAAGAAAAGATCTATCCGTTATTAACTCTTTGGTATCAGTCTCAAGGCATAGACCCGATTCTTCGGCTAAGAGTAGGATATCAGCCGGTATGACCAGCAGTGACGCGTCTTGCATATTGTCAAATACACGCCATTTTGCACGTAAATATCCAAGCATCGAGCCATGCCTGGCTAGATGATCATGTGAAAAACTCGTAAAAATGCTGACGTTAGGGCGAATATGAGAGGATTGCTCTAATTGATACGAGGATAGCTCGAGAACCAGGTGCGGAGGCAGTTCACCGGCGTCAGCCAACATTTCGCTGGGTGGCATGCCGTAGTTGCCAGCTATCGCACTTTTTATTCCACTTTTTTGAAGAAGATGGTCAATCATCTTGCAAGTGGTACTTTTACCATTGGTTCCCGTCACGGCATAAATAGTTCCACTGTATCCAGCTAGGGCCAGGTCTAGTTCTGAGTTAATTGCAATACCCCGGGCATTTGCTTCGAGCAGTAGAGGGTGGGTGAAGCTGATTCCAGGCGAAATAATGATCTCTTTTACACCTTCGAGGTGGCTCAGTTGGTGGCCACCGTGCAGCACCTCCGCGCCAAGCTCGGTGAACTTCTTGATTCTCTCGGTTGAAAGGATGCTGCCCTCGGAAATTCGTACTCTTTTGTTCTTGGTTCGCAGTAGTTTCGTGGCGCCAAATCCTGATACCCCAGCACCCAAAATCAACGTAATCATTTGTTCACCGTAGCAAGATGTTCGACGAGTCTGTTTAATTTGAGGCCATTAGATCCTTTAGCGTAAACAACATCACCCATTTTTCTGAAATCTATATCAGCATCCACAAGGTGCCGCACGTCGTCGAATGTACGTATTTGATGCGCTTTTAAACCCCCATCTACTGCGCCGGTAGCAATATACTTCGCTTCGTGTCCCACCGTAATCAGATAGGAGGGATTGATACTGGCCACGAGGTCGCGACCAATCCTTTCGTGAGCTTCACGGCTTAGATCTCCCAGTTCCAACATATCACCCAGAACTAATATGACCCTCTTGCCGTGGAACGCACGAGATACCGTTTTCAGTCCAGCCGTCATACTCTCTGGATTGGCATTATAGGTATCATCGACTAATGAAAAGTCGCCGAATCTTTGGACATAATAGCGTCCCTTGATGCCGCGGAAGCCACTCAATCCATCAGCAATCGATTCGATACGGACACCACAAGCTATTGCCATAGCTGCTGCCGCAGCAGCGTTTAGAGGAAAGACCTCATGTGCTACCCCCAAGACAATAGTAATTTCGCCTTTCGCCGAATAGCGCATGCGAACTTGCATGCGGCCGTCACTAAGCCATTCGCTGCTCAACAGTCGAATGTCTGCTTGAGTTGAGGTACCGAAAGTTATGGTCTTCTTTCCAGTACTCAGAGCGCCTTCCAAGATGCGAGGATCATCAGCATTAGCGACTTGAATCGCGTGCTCAGGGCAGTGTCTAAAAATCTCAAGTTTGGTAGTCAAAAGATTTTCTCTTGATCCAAATATACCTAGGTGTGCAGATCCTACATTCAATAGGCCTACGACATCTGGAGTAGCCAATTCGCACAGAAATTTTATGTTTCCAGGCATGCGCGCACCAAATTCTAAGGCGCCGTAACGGAGGTCGGGTGTTAGCTGCTGTAAACTTTTTGGGACGCCAATCTCGTTGTTGAAACTAGCCAGGGTAGCAAACGTAGGGCCATCTGCGCGAAGGATAGCGGCTAGCATCTCCTTGGTAGTCGTCTTACCGGTTGATCCCGTCAGCGCAACCAGTCTTAGGTTTTTTAGACTTCGGCGCCATCCGGCAGCCGCAGATTGAAAGGCCTGTAGCGTGTCCGTTACGGGGAAGCCCAGATGCCCAAAATTTTTCGGAATCATCGACTTTTTTTCGATGCTATAAAAAAAACCTCGAGCGCCCTTTGCCATAGCGTCTGCAATGTACTGATGGCCGTCGAAGTTCGGTCCCTCAATAGGCACAAACCAGTGATGCGCATGAATCGTGCGACTATCGGTGGACAATTCAGCTAATTCGGGCGCGGGAGCAGCGGGATCAGCTTTGGATCTTGCAATAGGCCCTAACCACTGACGATAGTCTGACCAGTTCAACATAAATCCCCCTTTAGTTTCGGCGGGCAAGCAACGCTTTGCGTGCCATCAAACGATCATCAAAAGGTACTGTTTTGTCTGAAAATATTTGTTCAGTCTCGTGACCTTTTCCAGCTATCAAAATTAGGTCATTTGCGGATGCAGAGACGACTGATTTACGGATCGCGAGCTCTCGATTAACCTCAATGTTAACGATTGCACGACCTTTCATGCCTGCACATATATCCTCTATGATCTTGTCGGGATCCTCACGACGAGGGTTGTCTGAGGTGACGATCACATAATCAGCTAGCCGGTCTGCAATTTCTCCCATTAAAGGCCGTTTTCCCTTGTCGCGGTTACCACCGCAACCAAATACAACGTACAACCTGCCTTTAACTAGGGGCCTCAGCACAAGCAGAGTCTTTTCTAAAGCATCGGGGGTATGCGCATAGTCAACAATCACGGGAGGTTGACCCGGCACTAGAATCTGCTCCAGACGACCTGGAACGGGTCGTAACGTGTTCCAATTTTTGGAACTAATGAGGTAGGCACTACTAACATGAGATGCGATCAGGAATGCGGCGGCAAAATTATCAATCGCATGTTTTGCAAAATAAGGAACGAATCCTGACTCGATTTCGGTAGCGTCAGCCATCAGGGAAACATTGCTACCACAGAAATTAGAAGATTCGATCTGATAGGTGTAACGCCTCCAGTCGGCTGACGGCAAATTTGAGTCTTTTGAAACCTGAGCTGAATCCCCGTAAATCCCTGAGTTGGGATTCGCGAGTTTTGGTAGAGTAGGGACTTTGCCAAGAGTTGTGGAAAACAGGCACAATGCTTGCGGTTTTCCTAATTCCGAAAATAGGCGCCATTTGCAATTCCAGTATTCCTCTAGAGTGTGGTGATAGTCTAAATGATCACGGGAAAAGCTTGTAAAAGCCATGGCATCAAAGGTGAGAGGCGCAAGTTTTTCCTGAGCAAGAGCGTGTGAGGATGCCTCCATAGCGACCACGGACACGCCTTGTTCGACGGCAAAATTAAGCAATCCAAAAAGTATATCTGGATCCGGTGTGGTATGTCCTGTAGGAAGACGCTGATCCTCCAAGTAGGCTCCGAGGGTGCCGATGGTCATGCAGCGAATCCCAACGCTCCGAAGCAACTCTGCCACCATCCAAACCGTGCTAGTCTTGCCATTAGTTCCCGTTACGGCGACTAAGCGCAATTGAGTTTGAGGCGAGTTGAACGACTCCGAGGCCAGAAAACTCCAGGCTTTACGCGAATCCTTCACTTGAATCCACGGTGTGTTCTTGGGCCAATTTGCATCGGAAGGAGGCGCCTGCTCACTTACTATGAGCGAAAGCCCACAGCCTGATAATAGATCTAAATGATCATGCCCATCGTGGTGAGATCCTTTTATCGCAATGAAAATCGAGCCCCGTACTACCTTGCGTGAATCAGTGCTGATGGCACTCTTCGAGCTGCTGAGAGGTTTTTCACATTTTGCAATTAAAAGACCAGCAGATCTCAGCGCTTTTACAGCATCTAAGGCTGATATTTCACATTTTTTTAACATGAGATCCATTTGGTTCACGGATCGCCAGGGGTGGTTGTGTAGCCCTATCAGGAATCGCCGGCAGATCTGGTGCGACATTTAAATAACGGAGACTCCGTTCAACGATACGGGCAAAGATTGGTCCAGCAACTTCGCCACCATAATAGAGTTTTCCGCCCGGTTCGTCGATCATCACATACACGACGAGATGGGGGTCCTCCACCGGGGAAAAACCGACGAAGCTAGCAATATACTTGCCCTTTGCATAGCCTTTGATGCCAGGATCCACCTTCTGAGCAGTACCAGTCTTACCAGCTGTGCTGTAGCTCAGCGCGCGAGCCTTTTTCCCGGTGCCGTGAGCATCGGTAACCACTTTTTGCAAAAGATTACGCATAGTTCTTGCCGTCGACGGTGAAACCACATCGCGCACGACCTTAGTGCTCGCGCTACTAACCAGTAGGCCATCCGACGATACGATACGTTCGACCAGCGCAGGTTTCATAAGGTGGCCACCGTTAGCCAAAGCCCCCATGGCCTGAACTAGCTCCAGACCAGTTACGGCAAAGCCATGACCAAATGATACGTTTGCAAATCTGATTTGAGCCCACTTATGGAAGTCAGTAACGTAGCCAGAGGCTTCTCCGGGAAATCCTAAAAGACTATTTTTGCCTGCAAACCCAAATCCGATCAGGGCGTTGTACGTGGACTGTCGCCCCATCTGACTGGCTATCTTATAAGTGCAAATATTACTTGAGCGGATCAGTGTCTCACCCGTAGTCAGTTTGTCTGAGCCGTGTGTGTCATGAATCGTATGGTTGCCGATTCGCAAGGAGCCACTATCGCAGTTGTGCAGTTCTTCAGGATAAGTACTTTTATTCTCAATCGCTTGAGCAATTATGAATGGCTTGATGACTGAGCCTGGTTCAAAAGTATCGAGGAATGCCGCATTCCTTGCCTGTTCAAGTTTTACGTTGCGGCTGTGATTTGGATCAAAAGAGGGATAATTAGCAACAGCAAGAATGCGTCCTGTATGAGGGTCTGAGACAATCGCAAAGCCCTTTTGAGCCATCGATTGTTTAACTCCTGCGGCAAGTTCTTCCTCAGCAATTTCCTGGATCACACTGTCGATGGTAAGCATGATGCTATTGCCCGTACGCTCGGGGGCTGCGCCTACCGTTTCATTTACGATAAAGTTGCCGCGGGCGTCTTTACTTGCCATGACCTTGACGCCTTTTCCCCTAAGATCGCGATCGAATTGTCGCTCTAAACCGGCGAGGCCACCATTGTCGAGTCCAGTGAATCCCAGAATTTGGGCCGCCGCACCCCCTGCGGGGTAAAATCTAGCCGGCTCGTTTATCTCAACGAGGCCGACAATCCCCAGATTCATCGCAGCATCGGCGACCCTTTGATCAAGTTGTCGCGCCACCCAAGCAAAGTAACCCTTGCGATGTGATAGATTGCGAACCGTCTGTGGGGTAATCTTTAACGTCTTGGCTAGCTGATGAATTTCAGAATGATTAGGCCGGAAAATTCGAGGATTAATGGCCAGAGAGGGCCTTTTAACGCTGATCGCAAGGGGCTCGCCACGATGATCGAAAACATTGCCCCGACTGGGAGCGAGGGTGATTTCTCGCTGATATTGATTGTCGGCAATATGTTGAAGGGTATCAGCCTGAGTTGGAAAAATATGGAGAACGATGGCTCGAACAAAAATAGCGCAGAAAATTCCCCAGATTGACCACTGAACTAGTCTTGCGCGATCGCCCCTAAAACTGCCGGCCTGGGTCCTACTCGGTCTCCCGAAAAGAAATGACCAGAGTTTTTTGGTTGCGGAGATCACTTAAGAGCAAAGATTCCTTCAGGAGCCCCTTTAGGAGCGTTGACTTGAATGATGCGTTGTAAATGCTTCTGAGTTGTCATTTTTGCTAATTGCATCTTCAGCGCGTTACGTGTCTCAATAAGCCGAGCTTCTGAGGCCTTAAGATGACCAATCTCGTATCCAATCATCGTAGTCTGAACGCGAAGATGTATCCGGACCATCGCAAAGGAGACTAGAACCAAACATACTCCAATAACAAGGGTGGAGGCTGTCCATGGCGTAGTGGTTCTTTGGCTCATTTCTAACCTCAAGTCTAATATAAATAGAAAATAATTTAAAGTTTTGTGATTACGCGCAACTTGGCGCTACGCGAGCGAGGGTTCGAGGCAATTTCAGAAGTAGTAGCGACTATGGGGAAGGGTTTTATTATATCAGCTTTTGCGTCAATTAGTTCTCTAAGCGCAGCGGCAGTAATTGGTAGATCTCGGGGAACAGCGCTCTTATTCGATTTTCCGGCAAATGAAACAAACTTTTGCTTAACACGTCGGTCTTCTAGCGAGTGAAAGCTAATTACGGCAAAACGACCGCTCGGTCTAAGCGCTTCTAAACCTGAATCGAGCAGAGTGTCTAGTTCGGCAAGTTCATCGTTGACTACGATTCTAAGAGCCTGAAAGACTTTCGTTGCCGGATGACGTCGACTCGCAGTTGGATACCTTGCGGCAATCTTCACGAGTTCTGCAAGCTGAAGGGTCGATGTGATTGGCGCGAGCGCTCGGGTCTCAAGGATCTTTCTTGCTATTTGTCGGGCTTTTGGCTCTTCGCCAAATTCTCGAAAAACCGTCACCAAAGTCGCTTCGTCAGCCTCAGCTATAAAATCTGCCGCAGAGCGGCCTGCTGATTGATCCATACGCATGTCGAGGGGGCCGTCACCTTGAAAGGAGAATCCCCTGGAGGCTTGGTCAAGGTGCATACTGGAAACGCCAATATCGGCGCATATACCCTGAATTTTCCCACTTAAGTCAAATTGATCAACTATCCGCGACAGCTCAGAGAAACGCGCTTTGACTAATTTTAAATTCCCTTGAACCAGATAGGACGAAAGGCGCTCACTAGCTATCGATAAAGCTTCTGCGTCCTGATCGATACCGATTACTAGTCCGCTGGGACCGACTTTTTCAAGAAGGGCTTTGGTATGGCCACCAGCGCCCAGGGTACAGTCAATGGCAATGTCCCCTCGGTTCAAGGCCATTGCGTCTACCAGCTCATTTAGTAAGACCGAAGTGTGTTTTTGATGCGGTTGACTCAGGCGAATTTCCTTTTAATAGAAAACACTAAGGAACTAGCAGGTGAACCAACATGTTGTCGACGATTTGTTGGTAGTAATTGAGGAAGCGCAAAGGGTGGGTATCAGGAAAGTTTCACTTATTGAGGCACCGTACCTTATAAATCGCTACCTATAGGATATCTTGCGCGAAAAGTAGCCGTCAATTCTTGGATTAGGACGATAGCGTCGCTCGGAGGTCGCCCAGGAGACACTAAGTGCCACCAAGAATATCACCACGGAGAGGGTCGAACCCATGGGAACGACCGCTTCAATAGCCAAGATTGTGGGTAGAGCCAACAGTGGAATTAGAAAGGGCCTCAGGGACCTAATGCCGGCTGCCGACCAGCCTACCAAAACGGATAGTAAGATGACGATTATCAGAGATTTGGACAGTCGCAACTGTAGTTTTACTACGAGAAAGCTTCTGACATCTTCGATAGAAAATAAAGCTAACGAGATACCAATCACGGACCCCAGCCAGAGAGTTGTTATGCCAATCCTGCGGGCTACGACACCATAACCGTTTGCTCCCGACTGTTGCCAGCTAGCCTTATCTCCCATGAAAAGGAGGACAAGTTGAGATAGCAAAAAACACACATCAGCAGCTCTTGATAGCCCGGCTGCATGAGAACTCAAGAAAAACAAATACAAGAGGGTTGTAGCGAAAGCACCAAAATTCACGAATTTCGTCGCAAATATCAGCGCACTCAGCAGTAAGATACACGCCTCGGCCGGCCTTAGCTCAACAACCAAAGACTGAAATCCAACATGTGAGGCCGTGCCTTTAAAGAGACAGGCTAGCAGGAGGCCGACGTAAGCTGCCAGAGCGACGGCCGGAAGCCAGCGTGCGCAACCTTGTAGGGCAATGGCATGAATGATGCGAGCTTGTCGCTTCAGAGTCCCAATAGTGGCTATTGAAAGAATTGCAAACAAGGCTGTTAGCACGGCAACTAGAGTGATCATAAGAGCATCCACGGGTACATCGTTCGCAGCAACCATGGCAAATTGAGCAAGATCCATGCCGTGCGAAATGTGTGAAAAAATACAAAAAATACCGATGGTTGTGTCCGGCTTGTGCAAGTGCCTGTACAGTGCCTATACAGGCTATTCACTCGTTTTGAATGAGCAGATGAAGGGCTTTGTCTAGCATTCTGCGCGCTGTTGTTTGTCTGGTGAGCAGGCATTTTCCCCTGGTTCAGAGGTGGAAAACATTGCCCCTTGCGGGTTTCAGAGAATCCGCCTCTAATAAACTAAAGGTCTTTATAGGGGGTGCCGAAACCTCTTTCGAGATCTAGTGTCTTAACTTTTTTGTTGGAGGACTGAAATGAGAATGTTCGGGAGGCGCTGGCTTGGCGCTTCGCTCCTGGCGCTGTCATTCAGTTTCGGGATCGTCGGTTGTTCCGGCGATCAGGGAACTGAAGAAGCAGTTGAAGGATCGGAGAACCAGGTCGCAGATGAATCTGGTGGCGGTGATGCCGCTGCTGGAGAAGAAGGCGACGGTAGCGGTGGAAACAACGCTGCTGCGGAGGATGGTGGTGCATCCGCAGACGCCGAGGCAGCCAATGCTGCTTCTGGCGGAGAAAACGCGGAAGCAGTTGCCAACGCTGGAGCTTCAGGCTCTGGCGAAAACGATTTACAGGACATCATCACTGAGATGAATGGCCAACAACCAGCTGGCGATAATGCTACAGCCGAAGCCGCTACCGGCGATGCAGCAGCACCAGCCGACGGCGCCGCAGCAGCGCCAGCAGGCGATGCCGCCACAACGGCACCAGCCAACTCAACTGCTTCTGCTGCACCAGCGGCGGCACCAGCCGCAGCAGCACCCGGACCCGCTTCAACGGCACTGCCGCAGCAGCCAGGCGGATCTCCGGCAGCAGCCGGCCTTCCTGAGCTAGGCTCGAAGATGGCCTACATCGTTGAACCAGGCGACACGCTCGCCAAAATTTCGCAAAAGATTTACGGTGCGCCAAGTCACTGGCAAGAAATGGCCACACTCAGCGGACTTGCAAATCCAAGCAAAATCTACCCAGGTGACGTGATCTATTACACCCTCGAAGACAGCGCACTCGCTTTCGCAAAGGCTTACGACGCAGTTCAGCGTGCAGAAGAACAAGTACAACCGGGCGACACGCTCGCAACGATTTCAAAACGTGTTTACGGCGAAACCTCAGGATGGCGCTCCATTTGGCGTCACAACGACAACATTGACGACCCCGACGTAGTTCAATCTGGCTCCACCGTCTACTATGTTCCGCGAGGAGCAGTACAAGCAGCACTTACCAAATTTAAAAGTGACGCGGCAAAAGTCGCTCTTTCCAAAAGCCAACCGGCAAATAAGTTAGTTGTTAAAGTAAAAAGCACTGAAAGCAGCGCGGGCAAAGGCGCAAACGCAGCTAAGAAGCTGATCACAAACAGCAAAACATTGAAAAATCTCGACGCACTGAGAGTTTAATTAGTACTAGATCTAAGACGAAGTCGAAGGGCTTCATAGTGTGATACCCATCAGAACGTTGTACGGAGGCAAGATGACTTCCACACGTGAATCTGATGTAGGTTTCGAAAACAAACCAGGCACTCATATAAAGAAAGATGAGTCAGAGGTTTGGAAACCAAAAGATGTGGTAGTGTTGCTGAAATAACGCGGTACCAGCAAACGATAGGTCTTAATCATTGGTTCCGGCCAGAATTAACGATAGACCAGTCGTCAGGCAGAAGACCAAGCAAGTTTTTACAGCACCGTCCACTTATCTTCCCCAACTATGGTCGTCTGTAGTTAGATTAGTCAAAGGAAATGTTTAGTCTAAACTCTGCGCCTATGATCATGCGATGTATATTCTCTCCGGCGCCGACTTGAGCACCCGGGAGTATAACTGACTCCATGACCACGGCATTTTTTGCCACGGTAGCCCCCTTTTCTAGAATGGTCTTGGGCCCGATTTTGGCTAGCGAGTCTATTCGAGCTTCTTGGTGAATTAAGGTTTGCCGAGGATGATCTAAAACCATTTTGCTCGTCGCAAAATTTTCACTGGCAGTGCTGCTGGCTAAATCAAATAGGTTGAGTAACGCTCCGAAGTAGGATTTAGGCGTGCCTAAATCGTGCCAATAGCCTTTGTGGATGAACGACGCGATCGGTAAGTTGGCCGCTAATGCAGGGAGATATCCTTCGGAAATGATGTCGAAAGTGCCGTCGGCAGGTAAAAGTTCTAAAAATTGTCTGCTTACAACTTGGGCGCAGGCAAAATTGCCCGGGACCGCGCCGGCTAGAGGTTCCTTTTTTGTAATCGCCTTGATTTTTCCATCTCGGTGATAAACCGCACTTTCCCCAGGTATTACAGAACTAAGTAAGGCCATTGTTGCACAAGCGGCATGATCTTTGTGGGCGTGGACTAAATCCTCAAGCCGTAGCGTCGAAACTACATCGCCGTTAATTATCACCAAGGACGCGTCGCCAAGCCAAGTCTTCAAAGGGTTGAGGGCGCCGCCGGTACCGAGAATATCTGGCTCATGAGACAATTTTAGTTTTAAACTACTATTTGACCTTTGGATTGAGTTTACTGCTTGTTGGATTTGGTCGGATCGGTAGTGACAATTTATTGCGATATCTTTGATACCGAAATTTTCAAATTTTGAAATAGCAAGCGATAGAGGCGTATTCCCAGCAAAAGGCACAAGGGGTTTGGGATAATAGTCAGTCAATGGCTTCAGTCTCGAACCGAATCCCGCCGCAAGAACGAGTCCTTTGTATTTACTTTCCATAAAAATTTTTATCCAGGCTGATGCGCATCCTTCGTATCAGAGTGTCAGATAAAAGAGGCCACCTTTGGTCCGCAATATTTTGAGTTTCTAGTGTATTGAGAGCTGGCCCTACGTACTTCAAGTAATTATGTCTCTTTTTGTCGACAGTTAGGTAACCAAAGCTACCTATCGCCTTTAATTGTCGCTGTAAAAGCATCGGGCGCCAGAATTCATTTGCATCTTGATAGATAGAATCTCCTAGTTGCTGACGGATCACGTTTAGTCCCGTGTTCATGAGTTCGGTACGCATCTCACTTGAGAACGGAACATAAGAATCGAAACAAAGTGACACCAAATCGTAAGAAGCAGGCCCTAATCTTGCGTCTTGAAAATCAATTACGGCAAGTTTCGTCTCTTTCACCATTACATTTCTTGAGTGAAAATCACGATGAACAAAATATTTTGAACCCGAGGACAAAAGCTCAGCCAGAGACGTGGCCTCTTTTTGAAACTGAGCCTCCTCCATTTTGCTGAAAGAAATACCTGCGATTGGAAAGGCATATTTCTGTAAAAAGAATTTTAGTTCCCAAACAAATCGCTCTGTATCAAATCCGCGCTGGCACCAGACAGAATCAGGATTTTTCTCGACGCTTAAAAATTTGGTGATGATTTCCATACACCCCAAATAAAGTTGCCGAAGAGAAGCTAAATCGTGTTTCTCCCACAACGTGAAAACCGATCCTTCGAGCATTTGGTCACCGTAATCCTCGATGATTAAGGCGGCATGATCGGGCATCGTACAGCTAACGTGAGGGACGAAGATTTTGTGAAGACTTAGTAGGTTGGCTATGTTGATCCAGTCGTATCCGCCATCTTTTAAGGCTTGGGCATCGCTGCCAGAGAGCTGCATCAACACTAATGGCACGGTTAGCTCCGGACCAGTTATCCGGTAATAGCAGCGATCTGAACCGTCTCCTGCAAGCCAATCTATGTTGACCGCGGCGACTTTGAGCGCTTTGGCAACGTCAGCTGGTGGAGGGGGTGGGAGCACGTTTGTATTGGTTTTAGATAACGACAAATTCAAGTTGGGGCCCAACCTCTAAGGTTAATTTGCCAGTTATGGCGGTAAACAATTCTCCGTCCAAAGTGTAGTCGAACGGCTCCCTTGTTTCGATACTGAGGGATTTGCAGCAAAAGCTTATTTTATCCTTAGTTGGCCCTCGCTGTCCCCTTATGAACTCAAAAGGTAGTCGCCACGCATCTTGAACTGGTGTCGTGAACGCAACGGTCTGAAATTCATCGGGGTGGTCATCCAATGAATAAAAGTAAGGGACTCCTAGTGGTAGTTTCAGTAGTGTCGATGCAAACATGACACAAGACTTAAGCTCTGTTTGCTTGGCGTTAGTGCTCGATAATTTTTGGTCGTGTTCGACGAAGACGTTTTTGAACAAGTGTCCTCGATAGAAACTGGAAAACCAGACAGCGAGTACTAAGGCCCCGGAACCTAAAGCATTAGTTTTGCGTTTGTAGTATTCTTTCAAAAAGGATGCGGCAATTCCGTTACCGAACAAGAAGCCATGCATGCCGTCAATAGATACAGTCCTCAGGCGTTTGACCGGTATGGCGTCTCCGCGTGAGTGCCACTCGACCAATCGGAACAACACCTGTTCGGGCGTTCCCCGGATACCCAAATTGTTCGCAAGGACATTGATCGTACCGCCTTTGAGAATAGCTATTTTCGGCATTGGCTCGGAGCCGTAAGCTTTCAAAAAAGCCGTCAAAGTGCGCGAAACAGTACCGTCCCCGCCATTTATGGCTAGGACGCTGATACCCTTGCTCTTGAATTCTCTCGCGACTCGCTCTAAGTCTTCTAATGAGTTAGTGACCTCCAACTGACCCTGCGAACCGAGAATAAATCCCAGGTACGCCTGTCGGTTTGGATTTCGTTTGTTCAACTTAGAATGGGGATTTGTTATGATGCCGATCCCTGACATCGTTTTCTGCCTTTCGTTATGAGGGGGCTAGGTCCGTGTCTAAACTCCCAGCGGTTCGGACTGGCGATAAGTCACCATCGAGCTTATCTCCGCTACAACTTTACCTACAGCAAATCGCAAAATATCCTTTGCTTGAACCAGAGGAAGAGTACGAGTTGGCCCGCCAACACTTCGATGACGGTGATGTCCACGCCGCTCATCGTTTAGTTACGGCAAATCTGCGTCTAGTAGTAAAGATAGCTAATGATTTCCGGCAGGCCCAGCTTAATTTGTTGGATTTGATTCAAGAGGGTAACTATGGCTTAATGCAGGCGGTCAAGCGCTTTAATCCATACAAAGGCGTGAAATTATCAAGTTATGCTGCTTGGTGGATCAGAGCGTATATTTTAAAGCATATTATGGACAACAAGAGTCAAGTTAAGATTGGCACTACGGCCGATCAACGGAAGCTCTATTACAATCTCGAGAGAACTGCGCGTAAGTTGCTGCAGGAGTACGACCATGTCGACAGTAAAATGTTGGCAGAGCATTTGAATGTGAAGGAAAAAGACGTCGAGGAGATGCAGGCCAGGCTTGCGGCCCCTGATGTCTCTCTAGATGCCCCTCTTAGCAACGAGCCTGACGCGACTACCAGGGGGCAGCTACTGTCCTCTGAAAGCAGCGGAGCAGAGGACGTACTTGCCAATGAGGAAGTAAGACGGATTTTTTCTGATCATCTCAATGATTTTCGAAGTACTTTGAAAGGCCGAGACCTAGAGATATTTGATGCTCGGATGATGTCAGAGGAACCACTTACCTTACAGGAAATTGGCGACAGATACGGTGTCACGCGGGAGAGGGCGCGTCAAATTGAGAACAGGATACTGCAGAAGCTGCGCGAGTTTGTTAACGAAAAGGGTCTACTCGACGCCGAAGTCATCCGCTAGCGACGCCATCCATTAAGACTTTCCCGCAAGGAACCTAGTCGCTTTGCCGTCTGGGCCTTGCGTTCGTTTTCCGACGAAATCCTATTAGCTAAATTGACGGCATCGTCTGAGCGCAGAAAGGTTTGAGCTGGCACTTCGTCAAGGAACCGAGAGGGCTGACGTGACTGTTTACCTTGATAACCAGAACTTCTATCGAGGCAGTAACTAAGGTGGAGCTTTTTCTTAGCCCGGGTCAGTGCAACATAGAAAAGTCGTCGCTCCTCACATAATGCCTGAGGATCTTGAATGCTGTTCTTGTGAGGCAATTGTTCCTCCTCGAGTCCAATCACAAAAACGGCTGGAAACTCAAGGCCTTTAGAGGCATGAATCGTCATCAAGGAAATGTGATTGCCGCCATCTTTGGTTTCTTCTTTCCTATCGTTGTCTAGGGCTAGCGAATCAAGCAGGTCACGAACATTGACGTTGCCAGTATCGTCACTGGACTCTCTGGCAAGAGTGCCGAACCACTTGGGTAAACTCCGCAAATTGCTAATTTTACGTTCTCGCGAGCCTGTATCCTCGGTCCGCAAGCGTATGCCCTGCTCAAGTCCCGACAACTTCAGTATCTGCAAGCCAAGGGCCTCGTAGTGGTCAGCGGTGTCTAGAGGTAGCTCGCGCAGTTGATCAATGAGTTGGACAAAAGCGCGCATGGCTGACTCAGCCTTGCCGTTTAATTGACTCAGATCTCGCATAACCTGAAATGGGGAAAGTTTCGTGGATTTTGCTTGGTCTTCAATGCGTTCTAAGGTTTTCAGGCCGATGCCACGGTTCGGTGTATTGACAATGCGCCACAGGGCCAGTCTGTCCTCAGAGTCTAGTACAAGACGTAGATAGCAAACAAAGTCCTTGACCTCTTTCTTCTCGAAAAAACTTTGGCCTCCGTAAGTACGGTATGGTAGGCGCGCCTCTCTCAGAGCTAGCTCAATCGGGGTAGATTGCTTGTTGGCTCTGTATAGTATTCCTACATCGCGGGGCTCAAGACCGCCACCCATCAAGCTTATACACTTTTCTGCCACCAAGTTTGCCTCTGCGGTTTCGTCTTCGCAAGGGCTTAGAACTATCGGCGCGGTTTCTTGAGAGGCGCTCCACAGTGTCTTCTCTTTGCGCCTTTGATTGTTCCGGATAACAGTATTGGCAGCGTCCAAGATTACGTTAGAGCAACGGTAGTTTTGTTCGAGCTTGATGACCCTAGTGTTCGGAAATAGTTGTTCAAAGCGCTCCAGGACCTCGTACATAGCCCCGCGCCACGAATAAATTGATTGATCATCGTCCCCAACCACACAGACATCATGCGAAGAGCTAGCCAACAGCTCCAATACGGCAAGCTGAGAGGTATTGGTGTCCTGATACTCATCTACCATGAAATATCTGTATTCACGTTGGATTCTCTCGCAAATACTGGGATTTCTCCGAAGCATCAACACAGTTTTGTATATGCAATCATCAAAATCAATGACTCGATTGAGACGAAGTTGGCGCTCGTAAAGATCGAAAACCTCCGAAAGCACCTGGTTGTCGATGCCAACGCGACCAACACCCTTACCAGACCTAAGGTCTTCGGCCGTGAGTAGCTGATTCTTGGCCATTCCAATTTGGTGGTGCAACTGGTCTATGTGGTACAGACCGGCCCAATTTTTTTCCTCTAGTCCTTTGCGTACCAGATCGAGCTGGTCTGCAGTACCCGCCAGGCTGAACCCGGGAGTTAGACCCGCCTCGTTCGGAAATCGTCGAAGCAGGCTCAGACAGAAGCTATGAAAGGTACCGAGCCACGACTTTTTGGCACGCTCCCCAATGAGCCTGCGCACCCGTTCAGACATCTCTTTGGCGGCTTTGTTTGTAAAGGAGAGAGCCACAATCGATTCGGCCGGGATGCCCGCACCCAGCATATATGCTAAGCGATAAGTGATGACCCGGGTTTTGCCGGTACCCGCCCCAGCGAGAATCATTACAGGCCCGTCAATTGTGGTAACGGCATCCCTTTGGGGGCTATTAAGTTCGTCTAGGTCGAGGCGCATATCCTGTCCATCAAGTTGTTTTCGAAACTGCCTCTGCCAATACCTTGATCGTCCCAACTTATTCAGCTAAGGTCGGCCGGTTCCCATATGCCGGAGGATAACTTGTGATTCAACTCATTCTTAACGCGGCTACCGCCATGGCGCAAGCGACCGAAGTGGCACCAGCCAAGAGCCCCTCGCTAGTTGAGATGCTGGCTATGCCAGTGGGTTTTCTATTTATCATGTACTTTCTTATCATTAGGCCGCAGCAGAAAAAGGCCAAAGAGCATGCCGATCTTCTGACCAATCTAAAGGCAGGAGACGAGGTTGTAACTTCTGGTGGCATTATTGGTAAGGTCAGAGCTGTGGCTGAGTCATTTGTGACCATAGAGGTGGCAAATAACACTGCGATCAAGGTCATGAAGTCTAATGTGTCAGGTTTGACGAAGCAACCGACTGCCAAGGATGCCGTTAAAGCCTAGAGGTGGCGGGATGGTTTTCAGTGGGAAGAATTTCGTATTAGCCGGGCTCATACTGGCCAATACTGTTCCGGTTTTCGCCGCAGACGACCATAGGGTGCCCGATGAGTTCGAAGTAACCAGCGGATTGGGCGTTGCGACACTAAACAGCGGGGCGGGTGGGACCGACAGCTTCACGGCTATCACCGTTAACCCTGCGGCACTGATCGCACCGAAAACTTATGTAGTCCACGGTGTGTACCATTGGCCGACATCAGGGCGCGATTACTACCAACTTGGCGTTGTTGATACAACCAGTGCTCCGGTGGCGGCTGGTTTCAGCTACAACAGCTTCACCGAGGATTATCAGTACCCCAAGGTAGCAGAAGACCAACGTTCAGCAGAGTTTTCCTATGACTCGCCGGTAACCAGGCGCGTGTCCCTTGCTTTGGCTCAACAATTTGAGGGCATTTCGGTTGGGATCGGGGGGACTTATATCGATACTAAGCCGACCATTGATTCGCTGTTCTACAAGCAGGGAGAGCAGCGATTAACGGGCGTGGGCCTCAATATGGGACTATTAGGTACGATTTCAACTGGTTGGACCATCGGCGCCTCGGCGCAGAATCTGGCGAGTAAGCGGGTGCGTGACTTTGCTCCACGCACCTTTCGTCTAGGCACAGCCTACCAATTTAGTCAGCTATTCGCCGTCAACGTTGACATCCGGCAACGAGATCGTGTCGATAGCTTTGAGGTACCTGCAAATGCTGGCACCACTGCAACGCCTCGGGGCATGGATAAACCCGAACGGCTGGTGATTGTATCCAGCACCTTCCAGGTTCAGGAATATTTAAAAATTTTGGGCTCTTATGGAGCTTCGCTCACAGACGATCGCAACGCATTAGCTGGCGGAATTTCGCTCAGTAGCAAGAATTTTAGCCTTGCATATACGGCCTCTCGGCCATACCTCAAATTATCAGCGGCCCACCAGGCTGTAACACTGAACGTAGAAATGGCTATGTAATGATTCACGAAATACTCCCGAGCGGTGTTGAGGTTGTCGTCAAAGAGAACCACTTTACACCGGTGGTAGCTATTCAGGTTTGGGTTGGTGTGGGTTCCATGCACGAGGCTTCCGATGAGCGAGGCATGGCGCACTTTCTTGAGCATATGCTCTTCAAAGGAACGGCCCGACGAGGGGTCGGAGAAATTGCCTCAACAGTTGAAGCTTGTGGTGGGGAGATCAATGCATATACCACATTCGATCAGACTGTCTTCCACTTAACACTTGGCGCCGCTTATGCGGACCTAGGTGTTGACCTGTTGTTTGATGCGTTTGCCTTCAGTTTACTGGATGAGTCCGAGGTAGAGCGTGAGCGTGAGGTCATTCTTGAGGAGATCAGACGATCGAACGATAGCCCGGGGAGCATTTTAGGGCGCCGCGTATTTGAGCTCATGTTTGAGGGCTCGGAGGCCGGACGTCCAATTATTGGGTCAGAACAGAGTGTATCGGGTTTCACCCGCGAGCAATTGGTCGATTTCTATAAAAAATGGTACCGAGCCAATAATTGCAAAGTGGTGGTTACCGGGTCATTTGACGGCGCAGCGATGCTTGCTCAACTGGAGAGTACGTTCGGCTCACTAATTGTTGAGTCCAGCGCACAGGATCTAGCACAACCGCGTGCGCCAATGCGTCCAGTGCCAAGCAAGGATTGGCCGAAAGTCTCCCTAATCAAGGGGGATTATCAACAACCTCGGTTGGCGGTAGTTTATCCAGCTCCATCGCTGGAGCACTTAGATAGCACCGCATTGGATGTAGCGGCCTTTGCCCTTGGTGCAGGGGAGATGAGTCGTCTTAATCGTCGCCTTCGTGATGAAGAAGGCCTTGTTTCAAGTATCAGCGCTTCGGTTTATTCACCATTTTTTGGTGGAATTTTTGAGATTAGTGCGCTGGTGAGCCCAGACTCTCTGGCTGCATCGATCGCAGGTATTGCACGCGAAGTTTCTCTGATTTCAAACGTGGAGCCCGTAACTGGGGATGAACTGAGTCGTACCCGAGCTAATCTCAGGTCAGATCGTATCTATCAAGAAGAAACGGTGGATGGTCAGGCGCGAGCCCTAGGTTTCGGTCTTCGGACCTCGCAGAAGTTGCTTTATGACGATGTTTACATGGCGATGATCAATCACATGCCGGAGACAGCGGTGCAAGGAGCGGCGAGGCGGTGGCTGAAACCAGAAGATGCGGCCATTGTCGCGCTGATACCTAATGATATGGAAGGCGACGAATCTGATTTGCGTGCGCAGTTCCGTGCCGGAGTTTTGGCTGGTCGGCGCGGCTCCCCTTATGGACTTTCATCGCTCATAAATAAACGACCCGACATTGGCACAAAGCAGGCTGAAATCATCCAAATTAATGATGGGCTTAAGCTGATCCATCGATCGAATCCCCACGTCGAGCTTTTTACACTGACCGCGGCTACCGAGGGTGGCTTGCGTGCGGAGTCCTCCGTCACGGCTGGACTTTACAATGCCATGTTCTCTTTAGTTGGAATGGCCAGTAAGGAGCGTAGTTTTGAGTCCTTGGTTACTCAGGTAGAGGGGCTGGGGGCGAGCCTCGAAGGGTTCAGCGGGAAGGATTCGGCCGGCATACACATGCAGTGCTTGTCAGAGCAAACGGATCAGATGCTGCGACTTTTCCGGGAGGCGTTCTTAAGTCCGGTGTTTCCCGAGCAGCAGTGGATTTCGACGAAACGCGAAATCATGCAAAGTTTAATCGCACAAACAGATTCGCCGAGTAGTATCTGTGTACGTAAGTTTCAAGAGCGCCTATTTGGTGAGCACCCTTATCGCAATCCAGTGACTGGAACACTGGAAACGGTGGCTAAGTTCCAGCTCACGGATTTAGCGGATACCTACGAGAGCGTTGTAGGGTCCGGACCGTGGGTGATTGCTGTTGCCTCCAACCTATCTACTGCGGAAGTTGAGGCGTTAATCTCAGAGGCCCTCGATGGCTTTACCCCGCAAGCGTCCAGGCGGCAATTTAACACGTCAGATAAGTTAGGAACCAGCGCGTTTGGCAGCGAATCGATTTGTAAGGCAAGGGAGCAGGTGCACCTAGCCTACGGTTTTAGGGGACTGACTTGGGATGATCCCGATAGGGCTGCCCTAGACGTGTTGACGACCGTGTTGGGTGGCCATGGTGGCCGCCTTTTCAGAGAGTTGAGAGATCGGCAGAGTTTAGCATATTCCGTAAGCCCCTTGGTCAGTTATGGGTGTGACCCTGGTCTGGTGGGAGCCTACATAGCCTGTGCCCCTGAAAAGCGTGAACGTGCCATGGAAGCACTGCGCCTTGAATTTGAAAATCTTGTCTCTAGGCCCCCGTCCTCGACAGAGATAGAGCGTGCGATAAGCTATATTGTCGGGTCGCACGAGATGGGCTTGCAAAAAAGCGATGCTCAGACTAGCACCATGGCATTGATGGAGCTTTACGGCTTCGGCTATGACGATTTCTTGGTATATCCAAGGGCTGTCGGCAGGGTCACCGCGAGTGACGTCCAGCGAGTTGCCACACGGCTATTTGTTGCCAATAAATCCGTGGATGTTACTGTGGGGCCCGATCAATAAAACGCTTCTCATCAAGATGCGGTACAATATAGTCAGTTCAGTTTAGTTCGTGTGGCAGTTTTCTCCGCAGGGGTTGAAGATGTCCTGGTTTAAACAATACATTCGTTCATCAATTGGGGCTAAGTCAGCAGTAGCTTTGACAGGTTTGGCTATGGTGGGATTTGTTGTAGCCCATCTTTCGGGTAATTTGCTGATTTTTGCCGGCAGAGATGCCATCAACGCATACTCTGAATGGCTCCACAGCAAGGGGGCCTTGCTGTGGGTGGCGCGCCTTGGTCTTCTGGCCATGGTCGGACTGCACATCTTTTTTACGATCAAGCTAAACATTCATAATAAAAATGCAAGACCCGTAGCTTACGCTAAAAAATCATATACGAAAGCCAAGGCGGCATCGCGCTCGATGGTACTCAGTGGGTTGGTGCTGTTGAGTTACATCGTATATCACTTAGCGCACCTGACCTTTCGCGTAACTAATCCTGAGTTTGCCCAACTAGATGTCTATACCATGCTGGTGAGCTCTTTTAAGAGCCCGATGGTCTCATTTAGTTACGTTGTTGGAATGGTTTTACTTGGTGCGCATCTCTCTCATGGCATTTCAAGTCTCTTCCAAACGCTCGGACTAAACCATCCCAAGTACAATTCGATGATACGTGCCATTGGTCCAATTCTTGGTGTTGTATTGGCTTTAGGTTTTTCCAGTATTCCTGTCTCGGTGCTGCTTGGCTTAGTGCAATAATTCAACAGTGAGGCGATGATGAATCTCGATCCCAAGATCCCATCCGGCCCATTGGCCGACAAATGGACCAGCTACAAAGGCAATGCCAAGCTAGTTAATCCGGCAAATAAACGAAAATATACAGTCATTGTAGTAGGCACTGGGTTGGCCGGGGGGTCTGCGGCGGCAACTTTGGCTGAGCTTGGCTACAATGTGCTTTGCTTTTGCTTTCAGGACAGTCCTCGACGTGCGCACTCGATTGCGGCACAGGGCGGGATTAATGCAGCCAAGAATTACCAGGGCGATGGCGATAGCGTTTACCGGCTGTTTTACGACACAATCAAGGGCGGTGATTTTCGTTCTCGCGAGGCCAATGTTTACCGCTTGGCCGAGGTTAGCCGCAACATCATTGACCAGTGCGTAGCGCAAGGCGTCCCTTTTGCGCGGGAGTATGGTGGTCAGCTCGCCAATAGGTCTTTTGGCGGTGCCCAGGTGTCTCGTACTTTCTACGCTCGGGGGCAGACTGGGCAGCAGTTGCTTTTGGGAGCTTATCAGTCGCTTGAAAGGCAGATTGCTGCTGGCAAAGTGAAGATGTTCCCGCGCACAGAGATGTTGGACCTGGTAGTTAAAGACGGAAAAGCCACAGGTATTGTGGTTCGCAGCTTGGTAACTGGCAAGGTCGAGAGCTTTGCAGCCCACGCCGTCGTGCTCGCCAGTGGCGGATATGGTAATGTCTTCTACCTGTCGACTAACGCCAAGGGATCTAACGTCACCGCCACGTTTCGTGCCTATAAGCGAGGCGCAGGTTTCGGTAATCCTTGTTTTACGCAAATTCATCCAACTTGCATTCCAGTGAGTGGTGATTACCAAAGTAAACTGACACTGATGTCGGAATCGTTACGGAACGACGGGCGTGTTTGGGCTCCTAAAAAGTCCGCCGATAGGCGCTCACCGGAGCAAATTCCCGAGGAGGAGCGCGACTACTACCTCGAGCGCAAATACCCAAGCTACGGCAACCTAGCGCCTCGGGACATTGCATCGCGGTCGGCTAAGGAGGCCTGTGATGAGGGTCGCGGAGTAGGAGAGCATGGTCTCGGTGTTTATCTTGATTTCCGCGATTCTATCCAGAGACTTGGGTCAGATGTCATCGCTCAGCGCTACGGCAACCTCTTTCAGATGTACGAACGAATCACTGGTGAGGATCCCTATAGGGTGCCGATGCGCATCTACCCTGCTGTCCATTACACGATGGGTGGACTTTGGGTGGACTATAACCTAGAGAGCACGATTCCAGGTCTTTTTGTAATCGGTGAGGCTAATTTTTCCGACCATGGAGCAAATCGCCTTGGCGCAAGTGCTCTCATGCAGGGTCTTGCTGACGGCTATTTTGTCCTGCCTTACACGATAAGTAACTACTTGGCAGGTGTGAGTCGTGATCCTGTGACCCCGTCAGGCGATGCCTTCAAAGAAGCGGAGTCTGCTGTCAACGGTAGACTCCAAAGGTTGCTCGGCATCAATGGAAAGCGGTCTGTTGATAGCTTTCACAAAGAACTTGGTCGCATTATGTGGGATCAGTGCGGCATGGCCAGGAACCGTGCTGGTTTAAGTGAGGCTCTGCAAAAGATTCCCGCTCTGCGAGAGGAGTTTTGGCAAAACGTCCGTGTGCTTGGTGAGGGTGAAAACTTAAACCAATCACTTGAAAAAGCTGGGCGCGTGGCCGACTTTCTTGAGTTTGGTGAGCTCATGTGCGCTGATGCGTTAACCCGTGAGGAATCCTGCGGGGGTCACTTCCGCGAGGAGTACCAAATTGAGGGCGAAGCCAAACGCGATGATACAAATTTTTCCCATGCGGCGGTGTGGGAGCATCAAGGCGAAGGTAAGGCTCCGAAGCGTCACATAGAGCCTTTGGTTTATGAAAACATCAAGCTCGCGACGAGGAGCTATAAGTAATGAAGCTAAAGTTGCATGTTTGGCGCCAAAAAAACGCAAAGTCTAGTGGCAAAATGGTGACTTATGACGCTCCTAACGTCAGTCCTCACATGTCATTCCTGGAGATGCTTGATGTAGTTAACGAAGACCTTATCAGTAAAGGTGAGGAGCCCATAGCGTTCGAGCATGATTGCCGCGAGGGTATTTGCGGTTCCTGCTCGCTCATGATTAACGGAGTAGCTCACGGCCCGGAAAAGGCCACGACTACCTGTCAATTGCATATGCGTTCTTTCAAAGATGGCGACGAGCTTTACATTGAGCCATGGAGAGCCAAGGCCTTTCCGATTATTAAGGATCTTGTTGTTGACCGGTCGGCCTTTGATCGGATAATCCAAGCTGGCGGATATGTTTCGGTAAATGCAGGTGGTGCACAAGATGCTAACTGCTTGCCAATACCAAAGGATACTGCAGACCAGGCGATGGATGCTGCGCAGTGTATTGGATGCGGAGCGTGCGTGGCTGCGTGTAAGAATGCGTCGGCGATGCTTTTTACCTCAGCCAAGATTTCGCATCTGGGCTTGCTACCCCAAGGTCAACCGGAGCGTCAGCGTCGGGCTCTCAGTATGGTCCAGCAGATGGACAAAGAGGGTTTTGGAAACTGTACCAATCAGTTTGAATGCGAAGCGGTATGTCCGAAAGAGATCAGCGTTCGTTTCATTGCTCGAATGAATAGGGATTATCTTAACGCCTCGATTTGCGGCTCAGGACCGGAGAAAAAGGCTGGCGGCGGCGAGGATTGATGCGGAAGGGTTAGCATGGCCTCGGTGGGTTCGCCTGATAGTTCTGAGTTTGAAGTTGTGGTGCAGTTAAAACCGGAAGTTCTTGATCCCGAGGCTCGGGCGATCCAAGAGACCCTGGCAAGAATCGGATACGATGGCGTCAGATCGGTCCAGGTCAGCAAGCGCTATATCTTGACTGTCGATGACAAGTCCGGTCAAGGGGCTGCGTTGGTCGAAAGTGTGGCGCGTGAATTCCTTGCTAATCCGGTCTCTGAGACCTTTCAAGTCAGGAAGTTGTGACGCCATGAAAAGGATAACTGCGACTGGCGTGCCGCGTATTGGCCTGATCGAATTTCCTGGCTCTAATTGCGATAGAGACTGTGCCGATGCATTTTGGCGTCATTTCGGCATTAAGCTTCAGCCCGTCTGGCATACGGAGCGAGTTCTGCCTAATCTGGATGCGGTATTGCTACCTGGTGGCTTTAGCTACGGAGATTATCTTCGGAGCGGAGCTCTAGCTGCGCACTCCCCAATTATGGCCGCGGTAAAGAGCTTTGTTGCTAGCGGAGGGCCAGCTCTCGGTATTTGCAACGGCTTTCAAGTTTTGACAGAGTCTCACTTGTTACCTGGTGCTCTTCTTCGCAACCAAGGCCGGAAATTTATCTGTAAAGCAGTTGATTTAATGGCTGGGTCTGGTGAATCCGTATACTGTCGCTCACTTGCTAGTCGACGTCTCAGGGTACCGATCGCACACGGAGAGGGTCGGTACCACATCGATAACGATGGACTGCAGCGATTACGTGATAACGGTCAGGTGGCATTTCGCTACGTTGATCAAAATGGCGCGGCGACTGCAGATGCCAACCCTAATGGTGCACTCGATAACATTGCCGGTATCGTCAGTGAAAACGGGCGAGTGCTGGGACTTATGCCCCACCCGGAGCGTGCAACTGATTTACTTATAGGTGGAAGCGCGGACGGACTGGCAATCCTTGAAAGTTTCCTTACTTCGTTTATGTGATTACACCTGAGGGCCCGATGAACTCCTCTTTTTCCGCTCCAGAATTATCAAAGCTCCCACGTCCCGATTTGATAGACGACAAGGACGGCGCCTCATTCACCGCACTACTACGAAAGCACAAAATAAGCTCAGACGAGTATGCCAAGATTTTGGATATTTTGGGACGGCGCCCAACCCTTGCCGAGCTTGGTATTTTCTCAGCCATGTGGAGCGAGCACTGCAGCTA
This sequence comes from Deltaproteobacteria bacterium, assembly GCA_016874735.1. Classification (NCBI taxonomy): domain Bacteria; kingdom Pseudomonadati; phylum Myxococcota; class Myxococcia; species Deltaproteobacteria bacterium. Next base: position 145,802 of record VGTI01000003.1, on the reverse strand, counting down.
CAAGTCGTCTCGTGTACATCTTAAGAGGTTTCCGACCGAGGGACCTGATGTGGTTGTGGGTCCTGGAGAAAATGCTGGCGTCGTGCGTCTCTCTGGCAAGCTCTGCCTGGCCTTCAAGATGGAGAGTCACAATCACCCTAGCTATATCGAACCGTATCAGGGCGCAGCAACGGGTGTCGGTGGAATTTTGCGGGACGTTTTCTGTATGGGGGCTAGACCGATTGCAAATCTTAATGCATTAAGATTTGGTCTTCGAACTCATAAAAGAACTCCGCACCTGGTCGAAAATGTGGTCAAAGGTATCGGCGACTATGGTAACTGTGTTGGTGTGCCGACAGTAGCAGGCAACATATCTTTTGATGCGTCCTACAACGGTAATTGTCTAGTGAACGCAATGACCGTCGGAGTCATCCACGAGGATCGCATTTTTAAGGGTTATGCCAGTGGGCGGGGTAACCTAGTTATCTATTTGGGTTCAGCGACTGGTCGTGACGGTATCCATGGGGCATCGATGGCCTCGGGTTCGTTTGCAACTAAGGATGCTAATGAACGCAGCACGGTGCAGGTAGGCGACCCGTTTACTGAAAAGTTACTCCTTGAGGCAACTTTGGAAGTACTCGAAAAAGGCTTGGTGGTTGGCCTGCAGGATATGGGCGCTGCGGGACTTACATCGTCTGCGTTTGAAATGGCAGGAAGAGCTGGCAACGGCCTCTTCATGGACTTAGATCATGTACCGGTCAGAACAGCTGCCATGTCGGCATATGAATTGCTGCTGTCAGAATCTCAAGAACGCATGTTGATGGTTATCGAGCCTCATAGGTGGGACGAGCTGAAAGCCGTGCTAGACAAGTGGCAACTTGCCTGCACGGTCATCGGAGTTGTGACCGATACCGGGCGTGTTCAAATCCAACACCAGGGTCAACTCGAAGTTGATGTTCCCGTTGCACCGATGACCGATGCGGCCCCAAAGTATGAGCGGCCGATGAAGCCACGGGCCAAGCCTGAGGTAGACGGAAGCTCCTACAATAAGATGGTTAGTGACCTGGTGCTTCAGCGCGGACCGGAAGCCCTTTTGCTCGCCACTCTGCGTGATACGGGCGACAAAGAGAAGGTATATCGTCAGTATGACCATCATATCGGAACCCAGACCGTTCTTGGACCCGAAGAACAGGGCGCTGCCGCCCTCTGGGTCCGGTCCGAATGGGCAGATCCTAGCGAGCCGTTCCTAGGTATGATTGCAGTTGCGGCATGTAATGAACGGTACAACCGACTCGACGCTTACCATGGTGGCGCACACGCGGTGCTTAAGGCTGCTCGTTCTGTAGCTGCTGCGGGCGGTAAGCCACTCGCGATTACCGACTGCCTAAACTACGGCAATCCCGAAGATCCTGCGGTCATGGCTGATTTTTCGGCAGGTGTCGACGGCATTAGTGAGGCGTGTCGCGAACTAGCGGTTCCAGTAGTGAGCGGAAATGTGAGTCTATACAACGAAACCGATGGCGAGAGTATTGCGCCTACTCCCATGATTGGGATGGTCGGCAAGATCAGTGATGTCAGATTAAGTCCAGCTGCGACTGTAAAACAACCAACCCAACTCTTTCTGCTTTATCCAAAATCGGTAAAGCCAGAGTTTGGTGGGTCTCTAGCGGCAAAACTATTGGATCAGAACGGACGCCAAGGCGTCGCGCCGGCTATAGACTGGCTGGCGGAAAAAGAATCTATGAACTTCCTCCGTGAGGTAATTAATAACGATCTCGTTGCGGCCTGCCGCGATGTCGGAGACGGAGGTATTGTTACTACCGCCGTCAAAATGATTGCCAAGACTGACCTTGGACTGACCCTTAGGCTTCAGGCAAAGGAATTAGCTGGTTTTTCGGAGATTGAGCGCTATTTGGGGGAACTCGGTGGTAGCTACCTATTGGCAATCAAACCAGGCGCAGAGTCTAAGGCCTTGCAATTAGCGGCAAGTTTGCGATACAACGCCGTCGTTCAGGCAGGCCAAGTCGAGGTGTCATCGGTGGTCAGCTGGGGACCATGGACGACACCGCTGCAACTTTGCCAGCATGCCTTTACATCAAGCTTGGTCTAGTTGCGTAGCTCAGTTAATCAGCACATCGCTGAGGCATTCATGAAGTCGATACGCGAAGAATGTGGGGTCGTTGGGGTACTGGGTCATCCCGACGCTGCGAGTATGGTCTACCTTGGACTTTTTGCTCAGCAGCACAGAGGCCAGGAGGGGTGCGGTATCGTATCTCTTGAACGGGATGGCCAGACTGAGCAGGCCAAGTTCAATGCCCATAAATCATTCGGTCTGGTTGCCGAGAGTTTCAATCCAGCAATTCTCTCTCAGCTAAAAGGTGACTGTGCCGTTGGGCATGTGCGCTATTCCACCCAGGGTGGTCACATAATCCAAAACGTGCAGCCTTTTTATTTCCGCACATCGCTCGGTGCTCTCGCTATCGCCCATAACGGTAATCTGACGAATGCGGCCGCAATTCGGACGGAGCTAGAGCGTTCGGGTAGCGTGTTTCAAAGCACGTCTGATTCTGAGATCTTTGTCCATCTTCTCGCGCGAGCTGAGGCCCCCACCATCCTCGAGCGTATCTTTACAGTGATGGCAAAGGTCAGCGGGGCCTACTCGATGGTCATCCAGGCTGAGTCACGGCTTTACGCGGTTCGTGACCCGTATGGATTTCGACCCCTAGTTTTGGGCCAAAGACAAAATAGTTACATCGTAGCAAGCGAAACCTGTGCCCTAGATTTGATGGATGCAACGTTGATACGCGAAATACAGCCTGGCGAGGTCGTTGAGATCACTGCTGAAGGCTTGACCTCGCACTTCCCATTGCCTAAACGTCAAACGGCTTTTTGTTCGTTTGAGCCAATTTATTTTGCCCGTCCGGATAGTCAAATCTTTGGGGACGAAATTTACAGCCTGAGACGCAAGATGGGGCGCATGCTAGCAGAGGAGGCGCCCGCGCCAGATGCTGATATTGTGATCGCAGTTCCAGACTCCGGAGTACCGATGGCCGTCGGCTTTTCAGAGGGGGCCAGCCTTCCTTTCGAGCTTGGCTTGGTTCGTAACCACTATGTGGGGCGCACTTTTATTCAGCCAGCTCAAGAAATCAGAGATTTTGGCGTTCGACTTAAGCTGAATCCAGTGTTGAGTGTCCTAAAGGGTAAGAGCGTGGTCGTTGTGGATGACTCGATTGTCCGGGGCACAACTTCCGCCAAAATAATTCGGATGATTAGGCAGGCTGGCGCGAAGCGCATCCATATGCGCATTGGCTCACCGCCAATTACCTACTCGTGCTTCTATGGAGTCGATACCCCAGAGCGAGCCAAACTCCTGGCAGCGCAAAAAAATGTCGATGCCATAAGGGCCTATATTGGCTGCGATAGTTTGGCGTACCTGAGCATTGAGGGCTTGCGGTCTGTTTTAGGTGATTCTGATCCAGGTCGATTCTGTACTGCATGCTTCAACGGAAAATATCCAGAGTCAGTCCATGCAAGTATTAGTACCCAGCCCACTGATGCTTGTGGGCCCGGATTAAGGTCGGGGATTTGACATCGACCACTAAAGCAGATTTGATCTTCCACTCAAACCATATATTGGGTAGGTTGGCCGCCAAATTGGTACCCCACTGGGTACGGTGCCCTTTGCCAGTAGAGCTTGGAGTTAATTTATGTTGCGATCAGACGGCCGCTCATCAAGCCAAATGCGACCCATGAGGTTTGTTCCCCATTTCACTAAACATGCCACAGGCAGTGTTTTGGTGGAGTTTGGTGACACGAAGGTCATCTGCACGGTCTCAGCTGATGACGGAGTGCCATCTTTTTTGCGAAACGCACAACCTGCCCAGGGTTGGTTAACTGCTGAGTATTCGATGTTACCGGGCTCCTCGGGGCAACGGATCAGACGTGAACGGGGTGGTTCCATATCTGGAAGGACACAGGAAATACAGAGGCTCATCGGTCGTTCACTCCGCGGGATCATCGACCTCACTAAGTGCCCTGATCTTACTTTTACTATTGATTGCGACGTCATTCAGGCTGATGGTGGGACACGAACCGCCTCTATTACAGGTGGGTACGTCGCACTTAAGATGGCTGTTTCCAAATTGCTGAGAAGCGGTCGACTTAAACACAACCCACTGAATGATGCTGTTGCGGCGGTCTCTGTTGGGGTGAGGGAGGGTGAGGTCCTAGTTGATCTTGACTACTCTGAGGACAGCACAGCCGACTTGGATATGAATGTAGTTATGACGCAAAGTGGGAAGATTCTCGAAATCCAGGGCACCGCTGAGCGAGCAGCTTTCTCCAAAAACGATGTTTTAAAGATTATTGACTCAGCTTCGGAAGTGTTGCCGGCAGTATTCGAACTGCAACATGCGGCTGCAGATGGCCAGACAATCGAGTCATAGGAATTGCTCGGCCTAAGTTAGATCATTAGCACGTAAATTAAGGCCATAATTCCGATAATTAAAATTACGGCGGTGGTTCGTGATATCCAATCGGGGCGGACGATGACCGAGTCTAGTTGGCCACCGTCGTACATTGCCGTAGTTGTGGATTTAGGTTTAGATTTTGACACAGGCCTAGGTTTGCTGCTGCTTTTAGCAGCTCCGCTGATTGGCGCTTTTGTCTGGACGCCTGGTCCTGGGGTAGGAATCTCTCGGGCAGTGCTGGCCTCCGAATCTGATGACCTAGCCTGACGTGGTGGTGGTGGCGGAGGTGGCAATAGTACTGCCACAGGAGCCGGTGGAGGTGGTATCTCGTCGAGTCCTAAGACTCTCACGATGCCTGTTGCGTCGCTTTCTGATGAAAATACAGTTTTCGTGAATTGACGACTGGCCTCCTGTGCGTAGGGCAAATAGTCATCCACGGCCCTATGGACTAGGATCAGAACCCTAGAGACCACAGCCTCTTCCGGAGAATAGGTGAAATCCAGTATGCGACTCATGCTTACAGTCTAACACGAATTGGTGCCATACCATCTAGGCGTGTGCATCGTCTCCGGGTACGGAACCATGACACTTTTTAAACTTCTTACCTGAACCACATGGACATGGATCGTTTCTACCCACTTTGTCCATATCTCGTTTAAATGTCTGTGCCTGGGGCTGTGGACGGTTTGAAGGCCCGCCATGTGCTACTGTAGACCGTGACCCGTGATATATCAGATCACCACTCGAACCAGCATGAGGGGATTCCTGTTGCGGCTTGCCGTTTCCTGAACCGTTGCCTTCGGTTGCAGCATGGGGATCTGGATGTTGCATTTCGAGTAGCGAGTCATCAATTTCAGGCTCGGGCTCCAACTCTTTAGCTAAATCCTCGGGAGGCTGATCTGGAATTTCTACTGACGCTAGAGCTGTGGCCGACTCTTCCTCGATACGGCCCATCATTTCCGAGAAAAGACGGAAGCCTTCCTTTTTGTACTCTTGCAATGGATCCCTCTGTCCGTAACCTCTGAGGCTGACACTGTCCTTCAGGGAGTCCATTCCAAGCAGGTGATTTTTCCATGCCTTATCGATAACTTGCAGATACACCCAACTCTCCAAACGCTGAGTGTTCTCGGGTCCAATTTTATCTGTTTTAACTTTATATGCAGCCATCACCTGTTGCGTGACCTCCTCGACTACGAGGTCTAGCGGTGTATCCGTAGGGGAGAGTTTTTCAAGCCTAACATCGGTATGTAGCAGAGATCTTACCAGTTTCTGAACTTGCTCAAAGTCCCACTGACCAGCGCCTGTGCGTTCCGGCGTCACTTCGCTGAGTGCACCTGTAGCGATGTCAGTCAGCGCATGGTCCAGGAACTCAAGCCTTTTCTCAGCGTGTAAGGCCTGACGCCGCAAACTGTAGATGACCTGACGCTGTTGATTCATGACGTCATCGTATTCCAGAAGGTGCTTACGGCTTGAGAAGTTCTGTTCTTCAACTCTCTTCTGAGCACGGGCAATAGCGCGAGTGACCATCGGTGAGATGATCGCCTCTCCCTCTTGCATACCTAGGCGACCCATCAGAGCCGATAACTTATCTGACGCAAAAATTCGCATCAGGTCATCTTCCAGTGATAGGAAGAACTTGGACTGGCCCGGATCTCCCTGCCGACCGGATCGACCACGCAACTGGTTGTCGATCCGCCTAGACTCGTGCCTTTCCGTACCAACAACGTAGAGACCGCCAATATCCTTGACGCCGTCACCGAGCGTGATGTCCGTGCCGCGACCTGCCATATTGGTGGAAATCGTTACCTGGCCACGTTGGCCGGCAGAGGCGATGATTTCAGCCTCCCTGGCATGATTTTTTGCATTGAGTATTTCGTGCGGTATCCCGCGCTTCCTCAGCAAGCTCGATAGTAACTCAGACTTCTCGACCGAAACTGTACCAACGAGTACGGGTTGCCCTTTCTTTTGGGCCTCAGCAATTTCATCGGCGATTACATTGAATTTCTCGCGGGCAGTGCGAAAGACAACGTCCTCATGATCCTTACGAATCATGTCCCTGTTCGTCGGAATCACCACAACGTCTAGATTATAGATCTTCTTGAACTCGACGGACTCTGTGTCCGCCGTTCCTGTCATTCCGGCTAATTTTCCGTAAAGTCGGAAGAAGTTTTGGAATGTGATGGTTGCAAGCGTTTGCGTCTCGTTTTGTACCTCAACATGCTCTTTTGCCTCCAAGGCCCCGTGCAAACCATCACTGTACCGTCTACCCGGCATCAGGCGCCCGGTATGCTCGTCCACGATCACAACTTTGCCGTCACGCACCACATAGTCCACATCTTTCTTGAAAACCACGTGTGCTTTCAGGGCTTGTTGGACGTGGTGCAAGTGCTCGATATTACTTGGGTCGTACAGGTTCTCAAGGCGAAGTCGTTTTTCTAGCTTACTGATTCCGTCCTCAGTCAGTGCCACAGTTCTCGATTTTTCATCAAAGATGTAATCACTGTCTTTCTGTAGGCCAGGGATAGAACTGTTGACAGTTTGGTATAGCCCCAGGTTTGTTTCTGACGGGCCCGAAATAATTAGGGGGGTTCTTGCTTCGTCGATCAATATGGAGTCAACTTCATCGACAATGGCGAAAAAGTGATCTCGTTGCACTAATCGTGAGGGATCCGTCTTCATGTTGTCGCGTAAGTAATCGAAACCGAACTCGTTGTTTGTGCCGTAAGTGATGTCGCACTTGTACGATTCTCGTCGCTGGGAGTCGCTTAGTCCGTGGACAATGATTCCAGTGGATAGTCCGAGAAATCCGTAAATTCGCCCCATCCACTCTGCATCGCGACGTGCCAAGTAATCGTTCACCGTAATGACGTGAACGCCCTTGCCGGCAAGGGCATTGAGGTATACCGGAGCAGTCGCGGTGAGGGTTTTGCCTTCACCGGTTCTCATTTCGGCGATTTTCCCCTCATGCAACACCATGCCGCCGATTAACTGGACGTCAAAATGTCGCTTACGGTCGACCCGCCATCCCGCCTCTCTCATTGTTGCGAATGCTTCAGGAAGCAGTGAGTCTAGCGTTTCGCCGTTAGCGAGTCTTTGCTTAAACTCCGCTGTTTTTCCCTGGAGCTGAGCATCCGAGAGGCTCTTCATGGAGGCCTCAAGACTATTGATATGGGAGACGAGCCCCACCAATCGTTTTAGCTCGCGATCATTTTTGCTGCCGAAAATCTTTTTGAGGATCTGCATCAGGCTGCCCAATTCTTAATCAGTCGGGTTGTTGCATCTGGTGCAATATACCCTCTGGCTGAGACCTTGGGAAATAACAACTGAGGGTGGCAGTCAATAGATGCGGTAGACGTCAGCCATATCTAGGATGAACTTCTGGGGGTTTTCCAAGCGGCCGTTGATGACCACTTCATAATGAAGGTGGGGACCTGTCGCCCTACCTGTTTCCCCGACAGTTGCAATCTGCTCGCCACGACTAACCTTTTGTCCTGGCTGAACTAGATTTTGATGATTGTGACCATACCGCGTCACAACTCCATAACCGTGCGCAATCATTACAAAGTTTCCGAACCCGGCTTTGGCCCCAGTAAAGATGACCACCCCGTCAGCTGGAGCCAAAATTGGGGTACCAACCGGTGCCGCTATATCGACGCCGGCATGGGCCGTGCGCTCCCCCGTAAATGGGGACACACGAGTGCCAAATCCGCTAGTCACCCAGCCATCAACTGGGGCGACGGAGGGTATCGAAGACAATAGATTTTTTTGCTGGCTAAGCGTTGACAGTAAATGCTGCAATTCTAGGGCGTGATTATTAGCGGCATGGCCGATAGATGCTAAGCGGTCAAAAATTGGACGGAAGACAAGCTTGTCTATATTGAGGCCGACGGGCACGTAAGCATTTGAATCTTTTTTTACCTCTATGGCAGCATTGGCTTGCTGAGCGACGTTAAATTCTTCGACGGTCAATGGTCCGATCCCGGTTTTTTTCGCGAATTTCTGAACCTTCAGAGCGGTTAGCTCGGCAAGTTTTCCGGTATAATCCTGTACGCGTCGTAAGGCACCCTTTACATCTTCAAGGTTTTGCATGAGTAGTCTAGCTTCACCTTTCAGATCCTCGTTTTCAGCTGCCAAAGTCTTGAAGTTGTGACGAAAGTAACGCAGCTCGAGATAGTCAAAGAAGATAAATCCAGCCGCCGCTAATGCAATAAAGCTTAAAGCGAAAGCGGTCTTAATTAGCGACTCCGGGATCCGCACCTGTCTAGTAGCGCGACATCCATCAGGTATAATCATGATCGTAATTCGCTTCATGGTCAGGCGAGACCTCCGCAAGGCGGCAATGACATTCTTCGGCTTTTTATGCGGTAGACTTGGGAATTCAGGCTGGTGTGGCGAGGGTGAAGGAAATCTTTAAAATGACAGCTGTGATGTTATCTTCGCCCCCACGCTCATTGGCACTAGCAATGAGTACAGCAGGGGCATTGCTTTCGTGATTTGATAAAATTCCAGAAAGTTCCTTGTCTGAAACCTTACCATGCAGGCCATCGCTGCATAATAGAAGCACATCCCCGTCCTCAAGCGCAAGGCTGGTCGTGTCGACGTCTTCTTCCTCTTGATATCCGACACTACGAGTGATCACATTTCGCAGATGATGTAGATCGGCCTCCTCTTTTGTGAGTATGCCAGCCCTCACTTGCTCGCTCACTAAAGAGTGGTCATTGGTAACCTGATAAATGAAACCCCTTCGTAGCAGATAGCAACGGCTATCGCCGACATGAGCTACGTAGGCGAACTTGTCCACAACAATGACAGATGTTGCAGTCGTGCCCATCCCACGGAGTGACGGCTCTTCGAGCGCTCGTTCGTATATTTTAGTAGAAGCGTGATTTATTGCATTTGCCATTGCGTTGCTGATGCGGGCATCGGGATGTTGTCGCTCGCCGGAATTACTAAAAAGATTATTTTGTTGACGGAGAAATTGCGAAATCGAAGTCACACAGAGATTACTAGCAATCTCGCCACCAGCATGGCCGCCCATTCCATCGGCGACAATATAAAGTCGCATCTCTTCATCTATCAAGAAGGAGTCTTGATTGGTGGAGCGAACTAGTCCGATGTGGGTCGCGCCAGATGATACTACCGTAATTTTAACATCAGCAGCCAATCGACCCTTTCATTGGCTAATCGCAGCCTGCTAAGGGAGTGGAATCGAATAAATGGTACTTTGTTTTATTTTAACACGGCTTGAGGCCTGCTGGCCAGTTATCAATCAAACAAGAAGAAATTTATGGCAATTACGATCTAATTTAGGGTGCGGGCCAAACGGCCACACAGATATTCAGCTGTTGCTCCAGCAGCGCCTGCAAAATGTTGGCGCCACTGGGTGTGAGAATCGGGTCCTACGGCATTAGTGACGGCCAATACCACAGATAGACTGACCGCCTGGTTTATGACCTCATTTATGCAAGAATAAAGTTCCAAATTCTCGACACAATGATCCGGACTTAGGCTATCGGGTAGCTTGCTCACCAGGCTGATGCCAGGAGAACAGACGACGCGCCGCTCAGGTAGTGACGCACAGTATTGTGGAGGTGGTGGTAAGACGATTGGTGGGGCTGTGTCCTTAACCGTATAAGAAAGCTGCATACGCTCACACGTTGGCAGCCATAAAACCTCGCTCGCACGTATTAAGTGCATTTTCGAGAAGCTACCAAAGGTTCCGCAAGTTCCGACAAAAACAACATGCCTACCGCGACAGGCATCGGCAACCAACCGAGATCTTTTAGCGGCGTTGAGTGCGCCAATGCCAACCAGCTTGGTTAAAGGGTTTATTCCCTTTTCCTGTAATCCACTTACCAAGGGATCGAGCTCAAATTTAGCTGCAGCAATGACAACTAGTTCCACTGAGGTTCTTCCAATGCAGTTCTGAGTTGAAGAAACACAAACGGCGTGGTTCTAACACTGAGATTTAACCTAGTCCAAGAGATTTATGGAAAAATCAATGCAATGGATTTTTACCGAAACCACCGGTTTTTTTCTCAAAATACGTTGTAATTCTCTCCGAATAAACTGGCGAATTTCTTCGGAAGCCTGGGCGGCGGTGAGATTTTTCTGCAAAAGCAGCTGAGGCACGAGTTGCTTTATTTTACTCGCTTTTGCGCAGAGCCAATCCGACTTTCGCAAATTTTCAGGGAAGCCGATTCCAATCAGCTCTATCGTTGGCTCGACCACCCAAGTCTCGTTGGGTATATTGTAAACGCCGTCTACGCGCGCCATACCAAGCTCGCCAATACGTAGGCGTTCCCGAAGCTCTCCATAGGACATCAGACCACTGCCGTCGCTTTCAAGAAACTTTAACTCAATTTCGAGTCGGCCTATTATGGTGGTGCCCTCTTTATCTACGTCTATCACATCCCCAGACTCCACAATTTGAGCCTGGGCAACGGAGTTTGGCGTTAAGAGAGGTCTCTGATAATTTGCATTCAATTGGCTGAATGCGCCGTGAATCGGCAGAAAATTCTTCGGCCTGATAAGTTGCAATAATCTCCCGATATCACCGCCGTAAGCATGGCCGCTTACATGAATCCCCGGTGCCTCCCGGGCGGTAATCACCTTAGCTCCTAATCTTTGAACATTATTCGACAGACTTATCACCGCCTTTTCATTTCCGGGGATTAATCGAGATGACCAAATAACGGTATCTCCCGGATTCAGGCGAAAAAATCGATGCTCTCCGGCAGCTATGCGAGCGAGGCTAGAGCGCCTTTCGCCCTGGCATCCCGTCGCTAGCACCATCAATCGATCACGAGGGACGCTCGCGAGGAGTTCGTCGGCGATCCTTAGCTCCGGCGGTACTTCGTAAATCCCCACCGCTTTGGCAACATTCAGGGTATTTTCAAGACCACCACCGGTTATGTAAAGGCGACGTCCGGCGGCGCGGCAGACATCGACGATGGTTTTGATGCGCCAAAGGTTGCTTGAAAATGTGGTAACTACGGCAGCCCGCTCGCACTGATTGATGACTTTTAAAAGCGGCTCGTAGATGCTGTTTTCTGCGGGGCAAAAGCCGTCTTTTTCCGCATTTGTGCTGTCTGCAAGCAAAAGATCAACACCCTCGTCGCCTATACGCTTTAAGCGCTCTAGGTCCGCCGGCCGCTCAATAATCGGGTCTTCTTCAAATTTGAAGTCTCCAGTGTGAAAGATGGTTAGTCCGGGAAACCGCAAATTTAGCGAACACGCCATTGGGATCGAATGATTGATGTGCACATACTCGGCATCGAAGCCTTCGGTGACAACATGATCTCCTGGCGCAACGACTTTGAGCTTATATTGTTCCGGATCTCGACCTAACCTGAATAACTTGTTTCGAAGTAACTCTATCGTCCAGGCAGTCCCATACACAGGAGCAGGCCACTTTTGAAGGATATGTGGCATTGCACCGATATGGTCCTCATGGCCGTGAGTCAAAATGTAAGCGTATACACCACCGGCCTCTGCAAACCATTTGTCAACGTCCGGAAGGACCGCATCCACTCCCAAGCGAAAAGCATCGGGGAATCGGATTCCAGCGTCGACTACGAATAGCTTGCCTCCAGACAGAAAGCAGGTGAGGTTCATGCCAAACTCACCACACCCGCCTAGAGGTACGATGCGAACCATGCCAAGGTTTTGCGTAGGGGCGAAAATCTTTTCCTGAGCATCCAAGCTTGCTATCCCTTAGTTGGGGCGAATTCAAATGGGTAACTAACCTCTACACTACCATTGCGAGGACGTGGAAAGCGCCAGGCGCCGATCTTTTTACGGATGCAATCTGTCATACGTGGGTCCTTGATACTAGTACTGATCAATGCAATATCCGAGATACCCCCACGAGAGTCGATCCGCCATCGCCATTCCATGGTCCCGGCAACTTGTTCGTTCCGGCGAAGGGCAAGCTCATAACATAATTGAAGTTCAAAGCGATTTTTTTGAATATGACCGACGATGAGACTGGGTTCAATCTCTCCAACGAGGGGCTCCTTGGTCGGTACCACCTTTGCCTTAACAACCTGATCCTGCTGGCCATATTCTGGGGCTTGCAGTTGGTTGAGTTTTTCATCTGCGATATACGGATCCGTAGCAGTCGCAAAAGATACAAATTGGACGCCATCAGGCATGCTAACCGGCTGATCAGCTTCTGCCGTGATATATTCCCCGGGCTCCATCACGTCCACTAGTGGCTTTTGTTTTCTTCTGGCGTTCACAGCGAACTGCTTCGCGTCACGGTATACTAATTCTTCTTCGCTAAGAATCTCGAATGGTTTAATTCTCCCTGTAGCCTCAGAGAGTGGGTCAACCGAGCTTACATTGCGATACTCCTCCCACGCATAGTCAGGGTCGTGAGGGAAAATCTGCTGCATTTTTCTTTTTGCAGCGAGATTGGCGTCAAAAGATAAGTGACCGACGGCGATCTTGTCCTGTATGCGGAGCATACTCGTTGTGACCGATTCCCCGATAACGGAGGGGATGCTGATGACGCTACTTCCATTTTTCATCAACTGAAGCTTATCTATTTCTAGTTGACGCCGCTTTTTGGCGGCCGCTATGGCCTGGCCGCTTTCCTGCAAAGCTTTATTCATACCCAGGGTTGTTGGCGGTAGAAGCTTCTCGTTTTCTATCGGCCAACCCATCATGCTGGAAGTTAAACTATTGTAATATTCCATGACCTGCCGAAGCATCGAACTTCGTCGTAAATTCTTTTGCAGGGCCTCAGGTGCATGGACCAGATTATTTGGTGATATAAAATGAAGTACATATTCATCATCAATTTCGGTCAGCTGCCGAGGTCTTTGCACTGGGCGATTCAACAAGCCTACAGATGCACTCCCAATAACAACCGCCGCCATCAGGGCTGCAATAGCTGAAATTTGCCATTCGAGTATGGTTGGCATCAAAAGTTTTAATAGGGATCCTCGGTACGCCGCGACAACCCAGTTTGAGTGGGTTTTGATTGGCTTACTCGCTGCTCCAATGCGGAGCATGATGCGTAAATCACCGTAACTTAGGCTGGCGAAGTCACCGTGGTGAAGACTGACTGGGGACTTTAACACCCTCCCTTTTTCAATGACAACCCCAGTGCCCATGCTAGTACAAAAACCCTGCCATTCAGGGTTCAAATCAAGAACAACTGTGCGTCGTTGCCATTGCGCGATGTCCAGCTTACCCTCAGGTAATGGGTAATACGGTAGCGAAAGTAGTCCTTCCTTCTCAGATGTAATTTGAATTTTGCCACTGCGCTTAATTGCGATTTCAGCAGATGTGATAGACGACCCGTTTTGCAACACCTCGATATGAAGTGCGCCTGTTTTGGTAGTGCGCGATTTAATTGAGCCTTGACCCCTATTTCTGGAAGATCGACTCATTGTGCTGCCCCATCGAGTTGATGATCCTCGGAGCGCGCTACCACGGGATTTAGGGTTTCGAACGCATAGTTGCTGATACCAGCCTGTGCTAGAGCATGGATGATGGGCTTAATGTGACTATACTTCAGAGTCTGGTCAGCAGCGATCACTACCCTTGTCTGTGAGCGCAACGCTCTTTGAACTAAAGCAGCAGTTTGAATTTCCTCGACCATCCTTCGGCGCAAATAAAAGATGAAATCTTTGAGTCCATCCATCGACCGCGAAGATGCGGACCATTTAAAAACCTTACGATCGTTTGTCGTGACAACCGTGTTTTTTTCGCGAGTAGTAACACTCATCCATACTGACGAGTCTCGACTCGGACTAGAAGGGTAACGGACCGGTTCAGCGGGATGCCCTAACCGCGGGTTTGTAGAAAATAGAATGTGCGCAGTCAAAATAAGTTGCAGTCCAAAGACTAACAGACACGGATATGGAAACCACCAAAGGGGTTGCTTTAGTCGCTGTGAAAGGGCGACATAACGGCTTGACCAGTGGTTGTGGGAGCCCAATTGTGAAGTCATCAACTCATTCCACTACTTAGAATCACGCGCCCAAATAAAGATGAGGATCGAAGTACTGCAACGACTTCGATAAGAATCGGCATTGGAATATCACCAGAAGGAATCATTACGAGAACTGGACTCAAAGGAATATTCGAGTTTTTAGATCGCCTTGAAACCCATAAACTCATCTCCTTCACTAGTTTCTGAATTTGCGGCAACCCATCTTTATGGGGGAGGGAATATTTGTTTTGAGAACTAGTGAAATCCACTGAAAAAGATGAAAGATCGCCGAAATAAAATGCTTCAGAAGTAAGAATGAGAGCGGCGGTGTTATTGGTAATATTATCGCGGTTGAATGCATCAAACTTATGAAACCTTGGGTCGGGAACATAGCTCTGAACTACAGGGATCTCTAAAGGTATGATGCCGTACCGTGCGGATAGTGTGACTACTCGCAGGCTGGCAGTTATTATTACGAACAAAGCGAAGAAACTGATGCCCAGCGCTCTAAAGAGCCACTGTTCGTCAGATGATCTCCTCTTCATCCTTGATGTCTTCGATAGAAGCGTCATCGAAGTTCTCTTCATTTTTGTTGGCTGGCGCTGCTACTTGCGTGGTATTTGATTTTTGTTCAATTGGTGCTTGAATCGAACTGGGACTATGAATGCCTCCACTGGCATCACCGGAATCCGGGATTGGGATATAGGAAACCGTATCACGTGGTGCCAACAGATTGAAAAGTACCGTCACGCCATGGTGCATCTCCTCGGTCAAGTTAAGAGCGATCCCCTTCAGAAAGTAATACCCAGCGAGCATCAGCATCCCGAACAGTAAGCCTAGGGCCGTCGGTGATAACGAGCTAGCTATGCCTTGAGCTATTGTCGCTTGTTTTTTGGCTGTATCGAGCACGTCGACTGACTGAAATGCTGTCCAAAGTGAGTCGATGGTTCCAAGTATGCCGATAAGCATGATTATCAGCGTTAAGGCTGGTAAAGCTCCTATCCTACGTTCAATTGCTGGAAGAAAGTCGAGGGCCTCTTCCTCAATTGCCCCTCTGACTCGCGTAGGATCGCTATCAGCCGCCTCTAACGCCTTACATGCTATTTTGGGTAGTGAAGTAGAGGAAGTGTTGCGACACAGACTAATTGCTCGATTTAAGTCTTCAGCGAGAACCATCTTGCGCAGGTTATTCAGGAACTTGCCAAAATTGATGTTGTAAACGCCTTGAATCATGATCACGCGCTCAAAGAAGATGACGAGAGCGATGAAGCCAATGATTAGCATTGAGAGGATGTAGCCGTTTCCGAGCTGGAAGCTGCGAGCGACCTCAGTCCACATGCGATAGCTCCTATTAGTTTTCTATATTGTAACTTATTCAGGCAGAATACCCAAAAAGTCACCATTTGAACGGGTGAAGACTACCTACGTTTGCTTTTAGGGGGAGTGGTGAGCCTCTCGGAGTGACTTGGGGTGTTGTTTTTTATTTTCTTACCGGAGGGATCACTGATGGCATTGCTCGCGGTGCTCGTTTTAAGGGTCAAGATACCGCTATCGTGGGCTCTGATCATGGCCTTTAGGATTTCAGGATCAAAGAGGTCTTTTTCCTCCTGAATTCGGGCTATTGCATCTGATTGATCCATGAAACCAGAATATGCCCGCCCCGAAACCATCGCATCAAAAGCATCTGCAATTCCGACAATTCTTCCAAAAAAAGGAATATCCTCTCCGATGAGCCCATCGGGGTATCCGGTACCGTCCCATTTTTCATGATGATGCCTCACGCCAGATATGAAGCGCTGGGCGTTTGGCATGTGGCTTACGATGTCCGAACCGATTTCTGGATGAAGTTTCATCTCCTCATATTCTTCTGCGCTTAACATGGAAGCCTTCTTGAGAATCGCGTCAGGAATGCCAATTTTGCCAATATCATGGCATAGGGCGCTTATTAGAAGCAGCCGTTTGATTTCGCGATTCAGCTTTAACTCATCGGCAATCGCCATCGAGTAGCGGCTTACGCGCTCAGAGTGCCCGTGAGTATAGGTGTCTTTGGCCTCAATGGAGGCGACCATTGTCTCAATCATCCCTACCATCCACGCGTCCAATTCTCTTCGTAGTAGGAGATTTTCAAATGAAGGCGCACAACGACTAATTAGTGCCTGTGCGAGTTCTATTTCCCTCATTAAGACGTGATTGTCACTTCTACTGGCCGCTTCTATGTGAATGAGACATATAGGATCGTCATGGTGAACCATTGGTAAAACAATTTGCTGGCACACCGACGTCTGCCGATCAGTTGCCGCGTCAAGAGGAACGATGATGCCCTGTTTTCTGGCGATAACATCATCGAAAGCTCTTTGGCTGAGTAAAAAAGACTCCTTTTTACGCTTGGACTGTTTAGCTGCAATCGGTATGAGTTGGCGGCTTGCTGGGCTCCACATAAACAGCGCCATTTTTGTGGCCGATGGCATGATCTTAGAGATAGATTTAAGTAATGCTTTACTGGCTTCCTCAAAGTGATTGATCACCAATATGTTGCTGTACAAATCATAAATTTCTTTTATAGCTATAGCGTCGGAAGTTGATTGGTTAATGACGGCGAGTTGATTCAGCCGTTGAGGCATGAACTTTTTATTGGACTCAGCCTTGCCAATTTCAATTGGCCCCTTTATTCCAAGGTCTTCCGCTACAATCATGTCAAACGCGACGATAGCGCTGGTCAATTGAATGTGTGGTTCCGAAGTTACAAATTGGAACTCCGTAGAACCAGCGAGAAGCTTATCGTTGTTCTGGAGGATGGAGTTTAGCACCCGGTCACCGTTGATGTAAGTACCGTTTCGTGACTCGAGATCTTCACAGATATAAAGCCGACCGCGACGTTTGATCCGCAGGTGAAACCGGGATACTTCACTGTCGTCGATGACGATTGTATTCGTGGAGTCCCGTCCGATGGTGACGGGGAACTGAGCCAGAGCAATTCGTTTGCCAGCTTCAGGTCCACGCTCGACGATCAAGACGGCACTTTGCATGTTCTACCTTGCTACCTAAAAAGCGCCTAGCCGCGCTAGCGGTCTATCGGACAATTTTAGCCACCCCTTAAGTTTTGATAGGAACCAACCGACAACTAGACAAAGCGGCATCGCTTCCCGGTTGGGGGTTCCATGAAAGCGCGATTACTAGTCGTAACCTTTGGTCTTTTTGTCGTGATCGCTTCAGTCGGTCAGTGTCTCTATTGGGTTACAACAAGGACCAAGAGCGAAACCCCTCGGTCCATGGACCTTGCCCAACTCAAGGGCCAGAGTGTCACGAGCAATCAGAGGAGCTACCGGCTTCTGAGTCCAACTAAGAAGAACCCCCCAATGGCATCTGGGGAGGTTGTTAAGGCAAAGCCAGAATTCACTGCTCCAAGCAAAATTGAAAAAGTCGCAAGACCACCGTTAATATTCAAGAAAGTTAGGGTTATGGGACGTCTGGCAAGTCCGAGGCTTGATTTTGCCCAGGGGTCATTGCCTGTCGAGCGCGTAGACGAGCCGCTAAGGCAGGAATTCTTCCAAAAGGTGTTCTCACCGGTCGGAGATTACTCTTTCTAGCTGGCCTAGCTGTCGGTATGCTTGAGTACACTATGCTTGGGAGCCATTAATGTGGCGAGTCGCTCTGGCTTTCGACGAAAGCCTATTCCGTTTTATCAACATTGGTTGGGCCTCGCCTGCGCTCGACCGAATCATGTCCGTTGTCTCGGATAAGTATCTCTGGCTAGTGATAGGTGTCCTAGCTGCTATCGCCTTGTTTCTCAAGTTTAAGAGTCGGATGAATACAGTGCTGCTGGTATTGTTGATAGCGCTAGCTTTAACAGACTCGATAACCTATCAGATATTGAAACCAGCTTTCAGCCGCATGCGTCCGTGTAAGCAATTGACGGAAATTCATCTAGTCCCCGAGTATTGTGGCGGTGACTATGGATTCCCATCAAATCATGCCGCTAATGGAATGGCCGTCACTACCGTTTTGACTTTCATGTTGTCGAGGTCGACTGCTGCAATAGCACTCGGTTTAACATTGCTTGTCGGACTTAGCCGGGTGTACCTGGGAGTCCATTTTCCCGGAGATGTGGTCGGCGGGTATTTGGTTGGTGCATTGGTGGCGACAGTTGTCGTTTTTGTCTTCCAAATCCTACAAAAAAAACGGCGGCAGGCAGTAATTTGACGGCCTACCCCCCTTATGTGAGTCATCCGAGTTTGCTTAAGCTTCTTCTGGGAAAAACCGCTGGCCGGCTGAAGCCTGCTTGATCAACAGCTCAGCGGGTTTAAAGCGCGCACCATGACGATCTTCAAGCTTCCTAAGTCGCTTGATTAAAGTGTCGGCACCAATATGATCTGCAAACTTAAAAGGCCCTCCCCAGAAAGGAGGAAATCCCAGTCCAAATACCGCGCCTACGTCCCCGTCGTAAGGACTTGTTAGGATACCGTCCTCTAAACATCGAATAGACTCGTTAACGAAGACGAGTAGACAGCGCTCTACAATGTCATCAGCGCTCATTTTTTCTGAATTAGCTGGGGGCGGGATTAGCTCCAGAACCGTATGATCTGGCTCTTTTTTCTTCCCGTTCTCATAAATATAAAAGCCTTTGTTGTTTTTACGTCCTAGTCGGCCACTATCGGCAATAGCTGTGAGTGATTTAGGAGCAATAAGGCGACTGGGAAATGCCCCAGAGATTGTTTCCAACACATGAGTGCCGACATCGATGCCAACCTCATCAATGAGCGCGATGGGCCCAACTGGAAATCCAAACTTGATCATTGCCGTATCGATAGCTTCTATTGAGGCTCCCTCCTCTAACATGAGGCAACCCTCATTTAGTAAGAAGGATAAAGTCCTAGTGGTGTAGAACCCGGGTCCATCTTTGACGATAATGACTTGTTTTCCCATCTCTTGGCCAA
Source organism: Deltaproteobacteria bacterium (assembly GCA_016874735.1). NCBI lineage: Bacteria > Pseudomonadati > Myxococcota > Myxococcia > Deltaproteobacteria bacterium. Next base: position 126,474 of record VGTI01000003.1, on the reverse strand, counting down.
GTTCAGCCGTTCGAGCGATAACCCAATCAGCGGTCTTATCTGTGACCACTACCTCAAGTAACGGCATTTTTTCGACCGGAGAAAAGAAATGCATACCAATGACTCGGTCTGGACGCTTGGATTCCGCTGCGATTTTTGCGATGGGAAGAGCTGAGGTATTACTAGCAAAGATGAAGTTATCTCCGGCTGATTCCTCAACTTGTTTAAGTAATTTTTGCTTTAAGCGAAGATCCTCGAAAACGGCCTCGATGATTATGTCGTTAGTCTTAAATCCTACAGGAGACACATCTGGGGATAAGTGACCAAGTTTCTGGCCGACCTCAAATGATTTTAATCGACGACGATCGGCCTTTTTTTGGAAATAGTCGCGGGCATGTTTAAGTGCTCTACCGACCGCATCTTTATTAGGGTCCGAAAGGTTAACGCGGATTCCTCTTTCGATGGCCACCGTGGCAATGCCAGCCCCCATGAAGCCTGCGCCCATCACTCCTAAACTTCGGACCTGACTTTCCCCAAAGCGCTCACGACCAGCGTCCTTATAGCGATGTTTTTTAAGCGAAGTAGTTGCATGAAATAGATGCACTAAACTCTGACTCTCTCGCGTTAAAACTAACTGACCAAAAAGGTCTGCTTCGAGTTCGAGGCCCTCGGCGAGTGAAAGCTCAAATCCGTCAAATACAGCCTCGAGTGCCTTGAACGAAGCAGGGTAGTGTCCATGCGTTTTGCTTTGGACCATTTCCTTGGCTTTTTTATAGATCAACTTGCGTCCTAGTAAGTTGCCTTCGGTCGCCCACTTAGGTAGATCGCTCGCCAAAGAGCCTGGTTTAAGTTGTGGCAGGTTGTTTTGTGTATCGCGCGGCTTTACCGCATATTTTATAGCTACTTCCCGTAGTATCTGGCTGGGTACTGCCGCATCGACAAGACCCATTTTTTCTGCCTTTTTTCCGGCAACTCTTTTGCCTGTCAGGATCATATCCAGTGCCGCCTGGATCCCAATCAAACGTGGCAATCTTTGCGTACCACCCCCACCAGGGATCAAACCCAGCTGAATTTCTGGAAGTGCCAACTTAGTCCGAGGGTCAGTAGTAGCGATACGCCAGTCACATGCAAGTGCAAGTTCTAATCCTCCACCCAGCGCCTGACCATGAATTGCTGCCACCGTTGGAACCTTGAGATCAGCCATTTTTTGGAGGATGGCCTGCATCTGCCGGGATGCCTCAGCCGCAAGTTCAGATGACTCCAAGCCGCTTATTTCAGTTATATCGGCGCCAACGATGAAGTCCTTTTTGCCACTCGTTATAACCACGCCGGCTAAGGAAGCGTCTTTTTCAAGCTTCTCCAAGACATCGTTGAAATCTCGAAGGACTTGCTCTGAAAGAACGTTTACATCTTTACCCTTGGTGTCGAGTACGACTACTGCGACGTTACCGACTTCTCGCTCAATTTGCCAAAAATCGCTCATGATGTAAGTCTCCTTCAGTAGTCAAATACGCTCAATCAACATGGCACCAGACATCCCGCCGGCGGCACAAATGGCAATGAGACCAAGATTCTTGTCACTGCGGATCAGTTCATTTGAGAGTGTGGTGACAAGTCGCGATCCCGTCGCGCCAAATGGATGACCAATGGCGATGGCCCCCCCATTGACATTGACTCGATCCATGGGAAACGGCCCAAGAGGTTTCGTGCCAAAGTGTTTCTCCATAAATGCCGCTGATTCTATCGATCTCGTGCAACTGAGAACTTGAGCAGCAAAAGCCTCATGAATTTCAAATCGATCTATGTCACTCAGAGTGAGGCCGTTCTTCTTTAGTATCAAGGGTATCGATATTGCGGGCCCGATGAGCAACTGCTCGTAGGGATCGACACCGACAAATACGACGTCTTTGATCCGAGCTTTTGCTTTGAGCCCAAGGCTTTTCGCCCTTCCTTCATCTGCAACGAGGGTAACCGCCGCACCATCGGTGAGTGGAGAGGCGTTTCCAGCGGTGATGGTGCCATAGCGTTTGTCAAAGGCCGGTTTCAGACCCTTTAAGGCCTCAACAGAGGTGTCGGCACGCACCATGTTGTCTTTATCTATACAGGCGCTGTACTTAGGGGCAGGCCATGTGGGCAGTACTTCGTTAGTGAAGTGACCTATTTCTTGCGCCAAGGCGGCTTTTTTATGCGACTCGACGGCGAAGGCGTCTTGGTCTTCTTTGCTAATAAAATTTATTTTCGCCATCATTTCTGCATGTTCACCCATTGTGAACCCGGTCAGTGGTTCAGACAAACTGGGTGGCTTGGGTAACCAAGCTTTAGCGCTGAAGTTTCTTAAAAGGTTGATTTTGGATGCCGATGTCCGCGCTTTGTTGAGTGCGACCAAGAACTTGCGAGCTTCGCGTGAGTAAACAATTGGGACATCGCTCAGACATTCAACTCCACCCGCTAAGATTAGACCTGGATTACCAAATGCAATATTCCGGGCGGCATCAGCGATGGTCTGAAGACTACTAGTGCAGGCTCGATTTAGGGTGACGCCATGAATGTGAGCTGGAAGTCCGAGATTTAGTATGGCGTCTCGTGCCACATTAGCGTTTTTAGTTTGCGGGACAACCACGCCACACGAGACCTCATCAAGCTCCTCAGGGTCTAACTCAAGGCGACGAACGACTCCATCCACTACGCGGCTGAAAAGTTCTAAGGCATCACAATCTTCAAAAACTCCGAATGACTTGACAAAAGCTGTACGAACACCATCGACGATTACCGGCTTGCCGTTACCTTTGGGAAGGCTGCGGCGGTATTTGGTCACGGTCATGAGTCTTTCTCCCACTTCGACGCGAAGTTGACTGCGCTGGCAAATAAATGCTCACCATTGATGGCAGCAATATTGTGCCATCAATGGTGCCATTCTTGCTAATATAAAAGCCAAAAATTTAGTTGGGCGCTGGGTGAATGGCAGCGTTTGATTAAATTTTAAGCATGTGTTTATGCCGTGGGACTGCGACGCTGTCTTAATGTCTCAACCACTTGATCAATGATCAGGCGCTCGGTTTTGCTGAGCCCTGTGAAAACCCCACCAACGCGGAATCGCTCAGAATCAAACCAGCGACACTCACCGCGACACATGAGCCTAGCTGGAGCGTATATGCCAAGTGGAGCAAGTGGTATATGAAGCCAGAATAGCTCCCCTGCGCCGACTTTTTTGTCGCCTGTTAGTTCAATCTTGAAGCCGCCAAGGCTAATGTCAAGAAGCACGGCACTATGAATACCAAGCGGTAAGAATTTGAATTTTCGGAATTCGACCAAGGCATGTGATGTGTAGCGATTTTCGCGACTGACTATCTTTGCGTTGGCATCCGTCGGTTTACTCAATGGGGGCCTCGACAGAAGTTCTCAGTGTGGACTTTGAGTGGATTCACCAATAAATTATAGTACGTCCCTTGTCGTTGCGTCCACGCATAATTAAGCTTCAATTGAGTGGAGCTCGATACATGGCAGATGCCGTTGAACTACCACAGCGCGTACGCGCACTGATTCTAGGTGCTGGCATACATGGCACTGCTGTTGCCCATGATCTAGCAACTCGTGGCTGGCGTGACGTTCACATCATAGAGCAACATCACATACACAAGAAAGCATCTAGCAGTAGCCCCGTTTTTATTCATGACGGTTTTAGATTTTTGCAAAAAATCATCGAATTCGACGGAATTTCAGACGATCTACAAGAATGTCAATTGTTGATGGGGCTAATGTCGGGTCTGATTCAAGCAATGGAGTTTTTAATTCCGATTGGTAGCGAAGATATACGGCAAAGAGTCTGGTCGAAACTGAGTTTGCTCCTATACGAGGCAGCTGCCGGACGTCACCGGTTAGCTAAACATAGGTGCATTAAATTGTCGGAGTTGGCTATCAAGGTGCCTCATCTAAAGCGCGATCAATTGCTCGGCGCGCATTCGTTGTGGAGCTGTCTTGTAGATGAGGAGTCTCTGGTCAAAGCCGTGCTGCAATCGGCAATGAGTTTAGGTGTTACCGTATCCGATTTGACTGAGGTAGAGCGCATTGAAGCGTCTGCCGATGGGTGGATCGCGACGATCAGATCACCAAACGGGGCGGCAAAGCGACTGAGCGCGTTGTATGTGGTCAATTGTCTGGGCGCCCGAGCAAATCAGCTGCTTGATTCCAGCGGCATAGCTCCGACACATCGGGGGCTGAACCTGAAGACGACTCAAATATTACTGCCGAATTTGGGTCTTAACTCTGGCCTTTATTTGCCGATTTCCAAAATGGAGCGCCGCGGATTATCTGTTTTCCCATGGGAAGGGCAGACGGCCTTACTCTCACCGGTGGACTTCTATGCCGGAGACCCCGGGTATGCAAGACCAACTGAAGTTGAGGTCGATCAATTAATTAGCCAACTAAACCAATACCTCAGGGTGCAAGTTAGGCGTAAGGATATTTTGAGTGTAAGGACTCGCCTCAACTGGGCCACGGTACATGGGGGGGCTGATTTGAGCAGCTCGAGTTTGGTCGGAGAAAGAGCCAGCGGACGTGGGCTTCTTCTTACCGTATATGATGGACAGATCGTGACATTTAGAGCTCTAGCCCGCGAGGTTGCAGATCGCATATGTACCCACTTTGGCGAGTTTCGCCCGTCGGGCACTCACAGTAAGGCTCATTGGGTGACGCATAATGACGCCTAAAGCTAATGTTTCAAAACAGAAACCACGCCGCTCCTTTCGAGCCGTCATAGATAGTCTGAGACAGGTGTGGACTATCGAGCGCGTCCCCGATCATGAGGCAATTTGGAGACTTGGGCAACCTGCCCTTGCGGCATTGGCGCCAGAGCGCTTCAGAATCTCCATTTGGAATCTTTGCAAAGGGGCTGGGGGCTTGATGTTTGAACATGATTACAGATTGCTGTGTTACTGTTCAGACATATTGATGACGCAGGAAGCACTTCTATCGAGGCATGCCATGAGCATGTTCTGCGCAACAGGTTTTGAATCCGTGCATGCCGCCTCGTATAGGCGACGGGATGGACTTCGTGACGGTGTCATGACAGTGGCAAGAGTACCTACCTGCGATGAGCCTCAGAGGATCATTTGCAAATACCCGGAGCCTATTTTTAAAACACCGAAGGCTGCGCTCATCAAAAAGTATCCGATTGCGGGGATGGATGAGAGCCTTTTGGTGATAAACATTCACGCAACTCTGGTGCGACGCAAACGAGCTGCCATCGAGGAAATGCAGCATCTTCTGGAGCGACTGCCAACTCATCGAGGTCCCATGATACTTGCCGGTGATTTTAATACCTTCACCCCGGGTTATCTGCGAGCAGTCGCAGATGTCCTGAGTCAGATTGGTTTAAATTATGTGCCAATACCCAATGACCCCAGACCAACCACACAAGCTCTTGATCAGCTCTTTTGCCGAGGCCTCGAGGTACGCAGTATTAGGGTCGACACCAGTTTCCGCAATTCGGATCATTTTCCAATTCTCGCCGAAATGAAGGTGCTTGGTAGCTGACAGTACACCTCAAGTGCGGCCCTGAGCGCTTAATTTGGTTACGGTGTCCTCAAGTGATTCGGCCGTTTGGAGCCAGTCGAGTTCCAGTCCCTCTAGCTTTTCTTGGAGGCCTTGCTGCTCTTTGTGTAGTTCTGCCGCTTTTGCAAAATCAGAACTCTCACTACTCATGGCACTCTCCAGCTGTTGGATCTTTGTCCTCAATTCGACGATTTGGGAGTCCAATTTAGCTAGTTGGCTTTCTAATTTTTGGCGGTTTCTTTTTAGTTCTTTTATTTGCTCGTATTGGTTGCTGCTGTCAGAAACTTTGTTGGAGGTACTAGCATCGCCTTTTTTGGCTTCGTCAACTTTTAGTACATTTGGAAACCCAGCAATCTCCGCCAAGCGCTGGTAGTCAGCCAACTTGCCCGGGAAAAGCATGGAACGGCCGTCCGGAAGCATAGCGAACACATGTGTGCATACGTTGTCGATAAATTCTCTGTCGTGGCTGACAAAGATAACAGTGCCTTCGTAATCGGCTAGGCCTGCGGCTAATGTCTCGACACTGGCCATGTCTAAGTGGTTGGTTGGCTCATCTAGTAGCAGAAGGCCGGACTTTTGGGCTAAGACGCAAGCGAGACCAACGCGGCTCTTCTCGCCACCGGAAAGCACCTTGACCTTTTTAAACACAGCATCGCCGGTAAAGAGAAATGCACCTAATAGGCTACGGGCGTCCTTTTCCCCAATATTACCGTAAGCGATGAGATTCTCTAGTACGGATGCATCGCCACGCAAAGTTTCCGTTTGTTCCTGTGCAAAATAGCCGCGTGTAACACCTTCTCCTAGTGCAAACTCTCCATCAAGCGGCTGCAAGCGGCCTGCGATGGTACGCAACAAAGTGGATTTGCCGATTCCGTTTGCACCAATAATGGCAATTTTGGACCCTTTTTCCACCTCAAGGTCGATGTCTACCGCTAAGGGGGCATTGTAACCGATAGCCCCACGAGTAATTTTGAAGACTATTCTTGGAGTTTTGCCCGGAGCAGGAATCGAAAAATGCACACTTGCTTCGTCACCCTCTGTAGGGAGGGTGTCCTCGAGCTCGCGTATTCTGGCGATCATTTTCACGCGGGATTGGGCCTGGGCGGCTTTGGTGGCTTTGGCTCCAAAACGCTCAACAAAGTGCTCCATTTGCTCACGTCGGCGTCGTAGCTGATCCCTTTCGGCTTGTTGCTGCATGAGGCGTTCTTCTCTGGCGGTTAGGAAAGCGTCGAAGTTGCCCCGGTACGGAGTGAGCTGGCCACCAGACAGATGTAATGTCATCGTTGCCAATCGATTTAAAAGCGAGCGATCATGGGACACGAAAAGTACCGTACCGGCGAAACTACGCAAATAGCTCTCAACCCAGACCAGGCTGGGGAGATCCAGGTGGTTTGTAGGTTCGTCGAGGATCAAGAAGTCTGGCTGGCGCAGGAATAGGCGAGCTAGCTCCAACCGCATGCGCCACCCCCCTGATAGAGACCTAGGGTCTTTGACTAATTCCGATTGTTGGAACCCGAGTCCAGCAAGTATCCCTGTGGCTCTGGACTCAAGGCTGTAGCCTCCCTCCAAGCGGAAAGCGGCCTCCGCTTTTTCGTAGGCACCGATAGCATACGCGTCATTTGTGGCATTCATGGTGGCAAGGGCCTGTTCCATCGTGTCGCGTAATGCGGTCAGTTTGGTCGACCCGGCCATGCATTCCTCTTTTACAGAGGTCGCCGGGGAGGCGTTTGGCTCCTGAGGCAGGTAGCCTAAAGTTGTCCCGGATGCGAGCACAATCCGCCCATCATCGGCGGACTCTAAGCCGCAGATAATATTGAGTAGAGTGGTCTTTCCGGCGCCATTCGCCCCGACAAGAGCGATGCGCTCACCGGCGGGGAAGTGAAAGGTTGCATCAGCAAATAACACCTTGGAGCCAAAAGATTTCTGTAAATTATCAATGCGCATTGGTAGCCAATTTAGCCGGTTATGGGGTATGTCTCCAGTTCCTCTATACGGTGAGTTACTCCCACCTTAACAGTCATTAGTCGAGGTTAAAGAGATGAAAGCGGTCACGTCCGACGTGAACTTTCCGCAGATGGAAACAGAGTTGCTGGCGGAATGGCAAGAGCGCAACACATTTGCGGAGTCCATGAGTCAAAGACGTGGTTCTAAAGAATTTACGTTCTATGACGGGCCCCCATTTGCCAACGGACTTCCTCATTACGGACACCTGTTGGCAAATACGATCAAGGACACGGTACCAAGGTACTGGACGATGCGGGGGTACTACGTTGATCGCCGCTTTGGCTGGGATTGTCACGGGGTACCCGTGGAGTACGAAATTGAGAAGCGAGACAATCTCAAAGGTCGTGCCGACATACTTGCGATGGGGGTGGACAAGTTCAATGAAGCTTGTCGTGCCTCGGTCCAGGCTTACACGGTGGAGTGGGAAAGGACCATCACGCGGCTAGGTCGCTGGGTAGACTGGCAGAATCAATACCGCACCATGGATAAAAGTTTCATGGAGTCGGTCTGGTGGGTTCTTTCTGAGCTATACAAGCGAGGTCTCGTTTACCGAGATTTTAAAGTAGTGCCCTATTCACCTAGAATCACGGCAGTACTTTCGAATTTTGAAGCAAACCAAAACTACAAGGATGTGCAAGATCCAGCCATCACGGTCAAGTTTAAGCTGAAGGACGAGGATGCCTTTATTCTTGCCTGGACGACGACACCGTGGACGCTGATCTCAAACTTAGCGCTTTGCGTTGGTTCGAAGATCCAATACGTCAAGGTTCGCGACCATGAGTCAGGGGAGCACTACTACCTTGCCGAGGCCCGGCTTGCATCTCTCTATAAGAAAGGCGGCAAGGACGCTGGAGCACAACCATTCGACGTTGTTGCTCACATCTCTGCCAGCCAGTTGGCGGGCAAGCACTACGAGCCATTGTTTCCGTACTTTAAAGAACATCCCGGGGCGTTCCGGATCCTGGTTGATGATTATGTAACAACCGATGATGGTACGGGGGTAGTGCATCAGGCTCCGGCGTATGGTGAGGACGACTTCCGCGTATGTAGAGCCCATGGAATTACCCTTGTTGACCCTGTTGACGAGGAAGGTAGATTCAAGTCCGAGATCGCAGACTATGCGGGCAGTTTCGTCAAAGATGCTGACAAAGAAATCATCCGGCGGTTAAGGGACTCGAAGCAACTATTACGCAATGAGCAGCTGCTGCATAGCTACCCCTTCTGTGAGAGGACTGATACACCGCTCATCTACAAGGCAATTCAGACTTGGTATGTGGCAGTCGAAAAGATTAAAGATCGCCTGATTGCAAACAACCAGCGCATCAACTGGGTGCCCGAACACTTACGTGATGGGCGTATGGGCAAATGGCTAGAGAACGCGCGTGACTGGGCGATCAGTCGGAATCGTTTCTGGGGTACCCCTATACCAATTTGGATTTGTAGTGAGCACTCAGACCATATGGAAGTCATGAGTAGCGTTGCGGATCTCGAGGCACGAACAAAGACTAAAGTTGACGATCTGCACATACACCACATTGATCGGCTGACTTTCGCCTGTCAAAAGTGCGCCGGTCAAATGCGCCGTATCCCCGAAGTGTTTGATTGTTGGTTTGAGTCAGGATCAATGCCTTATGCTCAGATTCATTACCCTTTTGAACACAAAGATCGGTTTCACCAACGATTCCCGGCTGACTTCATTGCCGAGGGTCTCGATCAGACGCGAGGCTGGTTTTACACCCTAAGTGTGTTGTCGACCGCTTTGTTCAATGAGCCCGCGTTTAAGAATGTTGTCGTAAACGGCATGGTACTGGCCGAAGACGGCAAAAAGATGTCGAAGCGTCTAAAGAACTATACCCCTCCAGAGACTCTGCTCGGCAGGTTTGGGGCTGATAGTGTCCGCTTGTTCATGCTCAACTCTGCGGTCCTAAAAGCGGGGGACCTCTGCTTTTCCGATCAGGGCGTGCGTGACACGACAAGAGCTGTACTGCTGCCATTATGGAACGCTCACAGCTTCCTAACGACTTACGCAGTAGCAGATCATTGGCAGCCTTCCAAAGAACTGGCATCGGGTGTGGTGCCAGCCGTAGACAGTGAGATCGACCGATGGATCATCTCGCGCTTCCATACTTTGTGTCAGCGCGTTCACGAACAAATGCATCATTATCGATTGTACAATGTTGTGCCACAAGTACTTGATTTTATTGAGGACTTGACCAACTGGTATATTCGACTCAGTCGCAAAAGGTTTTGGGGCACCGACGACGAGTCGACCACGGCTACCAATGTATCGGCAGCTGATACTGAGCAGGCGTATCAAACCCTCTATTATGTACTACTTGGTTTCTCCAAGGTATTTGCACCATTCGCGCCCTTCATCGCGGATCGCATCTATAAGAACTTGACTGCCGGATTCGAAGCCTTACCAGAATCCGTTCACCTGTGTGACATCCCACTTGGTGATAAAGAGCTCATTGATCGTGAACTCGAGGGGCGCATGGACCTTCTGCGTCGCGCCAGCAATTTAGGGCGTAGCCTGCGGGCTAAACACCAGATCAAGACCCGTCAGGTGCTTCCCTCGATGTTAGTGATCACCCGCAAATCTGCTGACCGTGACGCGATTGAGCGGGGAGCGGAGCTTTTGCGCGGCGAGTTGAATATCAAGGAGGTGCTGTTCTCCACGGATGAAGCTAATTTTGTTCTTCTATCACTGAAGCCCAATCTAAAAACTCTGGGTCCGAGGATTGGCAAAGAGTTAAACGCCATGCGACAGCATCTTGAGCAGCTCAATAAAGAGCCCCAGCGGGTAGTAGAGTTGCTTACTCACCTTGAAGAACAAGGGAGCGTCAAGGTCCTCGGCCACGACTTGACCGAGGCAGATTTCCTGATCGATCGTGGGCCCAAAGACGGGCGATTGATTGCAACCGAACATGGCGTGACGGTTTTGCTTGATACTAAGCTAACCCCCGAGCTTGTGCAGGAGGGATTGGCGCGTGAGCTTATCAATCGCATTCAGAGACTTAGGAAAGACTCTGGGCTGCAGGTCTCAGATAGAATTGTTCTAAGAATTGCAGCAGAGTTGACGTTGGCCGCCGCCGCGAGGGCCTTTGCGGAGTATATTAAGCGGGAAACTCTCGCCACTGAGCTCGAGGTTTCAACCTGTGAAAAAAGGGAGTCGACTGAGACTGCGGTAGTCGAGATCGATGGTAGTAGCTGCTCGCTGGTTTTGGCGGTGGCCAGAAGTTGAATCCATCGGTTCAGTATCTCGGCATTAATCTCGGGAGTAGGGTAATAGCCATCTCATTGGCGATCGTACTCTGCTCGGGGTGCTATGTTTCCCGGCAAGCTTGGCACCAAGGCCGATTGCTGAGTTCCAGTAGACCGATTGAGGAAGTGTTGAGGGACCAAGCAACTCCGGTCGAGACCCGCAATAAGTTGCAAAAGGTTAAGAGTATTTTGGCATACGCCGGGCGTGAGCGTCTGCATGTAGATGGTGCCTACGATCACTACATACAGACTCAGCAGCCAGTCGTGTCCTATTTGGTACAGGCGGCGGAACCCACCAAACTTGAGCTCGTTACGTGGTGGTTTCCCATCGTGGGTCGAGTCCCATATCTCGGCTACTATGACAAAGGTGAGCGGGATGCCGAGGCGGAGCGTTTGGCCTCCCGAGGTCTTGATGTTGCACTTGGCGGCGCGGGAGCTTTTTCTAGTTTGGGTTGGTTCGATGACCCGATCTTCAGCAGCATGCTGCAGCGTCGGGACGCTGAATTGGCGCATTTATTTTTCCATGAGCTAACTCATAGAACACTCTGGGTGCCGCATGCGGCCGCCTTTAATGAGAACCTTGCGGAATATGTAGCAGTGGTTTTGACACGTCAATATCTTCAAGATCAAGGCGATCAGTCTGCATTAATTGCATATGACCTCAGACGGCAGGACAAAGAGCTGTTTTCAGCCTGGTTGGAGGCGCTTAGGCGTGAACTCCAAACTCTTTACGATAACGCATCGATGCCCGTGGAGCAGATTTTGAGGCGGAAAGCTGAAATTCTGAGTGACTTCCAAAAAACACCCTTGAAGCCAAACTTCAAACAGGTGGATTTGGTTGGCTCGGAGATTTGGAACAATGCCTCTATCATGAGTGCATCGCTCTACAATCCCGACTTTCAGTCGTTCGATCGTTTGCGCAAATGCATGGGGGGTCCGTCAATGCGTGATTTCCTAGACATGATCGGTAAGCAGCTCAAGGACTTCGAGGGTGACCCCATGTCAGGGGCGCTGACTCTTTGTACCAATCAGTCGATCAAGGAGCGTGCAATTGTGGATTGACGATGAAATTTTGCGTCGCTGCGACGAAGATCTAGCGCTTCACTGTTGGGTGCCTACCGACTCTATGGTGGTGTTGGGGGCAAGTAATGCTGCTGAGGTAGAGGTAGACACCCCGAATTGCGCTTTGGACGGAGTTCCCGTTCTGAAGCGATATGGCGGTGGTGGCACTGTAGTTTTGCATCCAGGATGTGCGGTCGTGAGCCTTGGATGTTGGGTAAAGCAGCCCTTCCAAAATAAGTTTTATTTTGAGCTCGTTAATAGGGCTCTCATTGCGGCACTGGGCTCAGGTTGGCCGGAGCTTAACGCTTTGGGGCAGAGTGGCCTCAGTGACATTGTGCACGGGGATCTTAAGGTTGCCGGTACATCGCTGTTTCGGAGTCGTAACTATTTGCTTTATCAGGCATCTATCCTTGTTGATTGTCAGGTTGACGTCATCGACAAGTATTTGAAGCATCCAAGCAGAGAGCCTGAATACCGCCGAGGTCGAAGCCACAGCAGCTTTTTGACGGGACTCAATGAAATTGTTGGAGGCATCATATCTGGTCCTTTGTGCGCAGAGCACCTTTCCCAAACCTTGCCCCAACAACTAAAGCAACTGCTAGACGCGGAGTTGGTCAGTACTATACCTGAGCAATGGTCCGGCCTTCATCGTCGCGCCGGACTATAAAGTACAGTGAAGTTGTTAATGCTGGAATCAAGCTAAGCCAGGTCATACTAAGGATTGGCTCAAAGAATGAGACAACTAGGTATATGACGGATAACCCGGAGCCACCTACTCTTAGATCCCAGAGGCCGCGTGATAATCCAACGACCTCGTCAAGTCCGAGAATGAGCTCTGCCAAGAGTCCCGTTGCAGCCATGGTGCCGTAAAGGAACGCCCCGATACTCATTATGTTGAAGATCACTGACCAACCCGACAGGCGGGTACCGCGGATGTAACGAATCAACAAGGCCGACCTAAGTGCATGACCAATGCCTTTTTCTTCACACATCAAGATGGTCGGGATCATCAGCCCCAACACGCCAATGAGCAAAGCAGGTACAATCATCACTTGTCCGGCCAACAAAACAAAAAAGCACAGCAAAAACAAAATGATAGAGGTTTGTATGGAGCGCCGCAACCCTTTCAACCATGCCGCAAATGCGCCGCGAGGTGGTTGGTTGCGGAGGTAGTCCACTTGGGTTTGAATTATCCCTAAGTAACTGGAAAGACCAATTAAACTTGTACTCAATGCAAGTAGCCCAAGCCGCCAAAAATAGTGGGCAGCAGGACCAAGAAGTTCACCGAGTATAAGTGGACTTCCCGAAGCCCCCCATTTCGAGGTAAACAACGCGCGGAGCTCGTCCACAACAGGAAGACTGGTGAGGTCAAGCCAAAGGTTGAGAGACAATTGAGGGACGATCAAGCCGATCCACAGTAGCAGATTAGATTGTCGCCAAGTGCCTTTGATACTAGTGATAGCCAGCCGCCAAACATCGCCCGAAAGCAAAATGCGACGATCTGTCCGACTGTCTGAGATTGAAATTCGTGAGTCCAAGGTGTCACCGTGCATGAATTAGACCAGCTAACCATTACCGAGATCTACGCGAGCATTCAAGGAGAGTCCGCGTTTGCGGGCATTCCATGTACATTTGTTAGGCTGACGGGTTGTCCGCTAAGATGCCGGTGGTGTGACACAGCCTACGCTTTTAAAGGTGGGACGGCTTGGTCGATTCAAGCGATTATTGATGAGGTCAAACGGCTTGGAGTTCCTTTAGTAGAGTTGACTGGAGGGGAGCCATTGGCTCAGCCAGGAGCCGCCCTTTTGGCCACGCGACTCGTAGCTGAGGGTTTCAAGTTACTCTGTGAGACAAGTGGATCGGAGGACGTAGGAGTCTTACCTCAAGAGACCCACATCATCATGGACTGGAAGTGTCCAGACAGTGGAATGACCTCTCGGAACTTAGTCGCAAATTTTGGGCGACTAAAGTCCAGCGACGAGATTAAATTTGTCGTAGCAAGCCGCTCAGATTTTGATTGGGCGCTTGAGGAAGTTCAAAAACATCATTTGGACGACCGTTTTCAGATTTTATTCTCCTGTGCCTGGGGGCACGTTGCACCGAAGGATTTAGCTGCCTGGATACTTGAGCGGCCAATGCGTTGTCGCATGCAGCTGCAGCAGCATAAGTACATCTGGGGGCCCAGAGCCAAGGGTGTTTGAATGATGCGCAACGATGAAATGTTATCCCAATTAAAGGCGGTTGAATGTCCAGATGCAACCTATCCGGCGCGAGATCCAGCGTTGGTGATGCACAGGGCGAAGGGGTCACTTGTTTATGACGTCGAAGGGCAGGAATACATCGATCTCTGCGCGGGTTTTGGCGCATTAGCCTTGGGCCACAATCCTGACGCCCACATTCATGTACTGACCGAGCGTCTCCATGTGGCTCCTGGAACAAAAGCCCCTTTGATCACCCACGGTATGGGTGACGTTTACAGTTCGGCGGCCAAGGTCGAACTCTTAAAATACCTTCCTTCGTTGATGCCTCCAACGCTTCAAGTTGCAGCTTTAGCTCTAACGGGTTCGCAAGCCGTTGAGTTAGCGGTTAAGTCGGCAATGTTGGCGACTGGTCGTAGTCGATTTGTTGTGTTTGGGGGTAGTTACCACGGTCTGGATATTGGGATCCTTCCGCTGACCGAGAGAGCCGATTTTCGTGCGCCTTTCAGGGGGTTCCTTCGCGAAGATAGGGTTGTCTCTTTGCCCTTTCGCTGTGACAGCGAAGAGTTGGCAAAAGTTTTATCATCTGGTGATATCGCGGCAGTTTTGGTCGAGCCGGTACAGGGTCGCACGGGATGTCGTGAAGCTGGGGTTGAGTGGCTCCAAATACTACGGCGTGAATGTGATAGATTTGGGACCCTGCTAATTTACGATGAGGTCTTCACAGGATTAGGTCGGACTGGACAGTATACCTTCGGGGAAACCGTGCCCTGTGATTTACTGTGCTTAGGTAAAGCATTTGGCGGGGGCTTTCCCATTTCCGCTTGCGTCGGTACCGATGCCGTCATGGCGGCTTGGCCAAGCAGTACCGGCGAAGCAATCCATACCGGAACATTTTTTGGACACCCGCTGTCATGTGACATAGCCCTGGCTACTTTACGGGAGATTCACGCAGGAGGATGGGTTGAACGGGCCAGTAATCTCGGGCAGGAAGCACTAAGGTGGCTTAGAACTGAACTCAAGGATCATGGGTTAGTGCGAGAAATACGCGGCATCGGGCTAATGATTGTAATCGAACTTGTAGACGCAGGGTTAGGCGCAAAATTTATGGACCTGCTGCGATCCAAAGGTATCATTGCACTAGCCAGCGGGCCAAGGGGCGAGAGTCTGAGTGTCACCCCTTCTTTAAATATTCCAAGAGCGCTATTGATGCAGGCGTTAGCAACTATTAAAGTCGGTCTGCAGGAGCTTAAGGGTACCTGAGTTTTGCCGTGTTCAGGGAACCTTAGAGACACTAAGCTGGCTCACGATGCTAAAGGAATCTTGATGTTTCTGAGATTCGTTGTACTGATTGCCACAATCGGCTATGCCCCAAACGGGGCTGTGGCTGATGATTTACCGTGGCAACACGAGCGACGAGTCATAGGCCCAAGTGAGCTCGAGCCTATAGAGAATACATTAGGTAGCCGCATGTACGACGATGCTAGGGTAGTGGCGCGGCTCGAGACCTTGGATGGTATAGGCTACTGTACGAGCGTGCGTGTAGGGCCTGATCTTTTCCTCACAAATTATCACTGCTCAGACTACAAGACTTGCGAGGGGATTCAGTTTCATTTGGCTTTTGAGAAGTCTGTTGCTCCGCGTCAGCAGCTGATTGTTCGCTGCAAAGAGCTAGTTGCCAAGAATGTGGCTTATGACTATGCCCTATTTCGCGTAAGATCTGCCGGTTTTTCTCCAAGGTCCGCTGACGATGCGTCAAGCAACGGTACGGTTGCTAGCACCAGTAGCGATGAGGGTGCGGTTAAAGCACCTCCACTTAACAGTTTTCCAGTGGCGACACTTTGGAGTGGAGCATTAGAGACTAGTAAACCCATGTTTATGGCTGGACATCCAGGAGCTAGATTTAAAGAGGTCGATCGCGGCACCCAGTGTGCTCTGCGTACTTTAGTTCCAGAGTTGATTGAGGAGCGTCAAACTATCACCCACACCTGTGACACGGAAGGGGGGTCGAGCGGATCTCCTATGATGGATACAGACTCAGGTTTTGTCGTGGCCTTGCACTGGGGGGGGAAAGACGACTTCAATATGGCGATTCCCATGTGGGAAATCATCGCTGATCTCAAGAAGTCACTGCCTCCAGAAGTTTTTTCCCAGTTAAAAGTCGCATCAGCGAACCAGCAGACGCCCCCTTGAAGATGGAGCGTCTGCTCTGAATGCCCTCAGTGGTCATGCGAGGGTTTCCAGATTTTTTTGCAAGCTTTCTAATTGGAAGCGCATATTGTCGCGCTGAGCTTTGGTCTGCTCCAGTACCTCTGTCGGCGCTCGATCAGTAAAGTTGGGATTTGCGAGTTTGGCTTCGATCCCTGCCAAAATTTTACTAATACGAGTAACCTCGGTTTTAAGGCGAGCCTGCTCCTTCGCAATATCGATGATGCCGTCAGCCGGTATAAACGCTTCGAACCCGCGCCCCACGGCAGCCAAACTTTTTCCAGGCCGTGTAACCTCGGGCCCGGAACTTAATTCGCCTAAACTTGCTAAGCGGCAGATATCGGTAGAAGCACCCTCAAAAAGTCCAGCAAGGTCGCTTGACGTCCTGACGAACGCTTTCAGTGGAAGTTTGGGAGCGATGCCAGATTGTGAACGGACCGAACGTATTTCGCTAACGAGCGATTGGACTAGAGCCCATTGTCCTGCAGCCTCTGAAAAATGCCTCAGCTTAGATGGATGAGGAAATTGGGCAACTGTCAGACTAACCGGACGATCCCAATCCGGATGGTTAGGCAGCTTTTGCCAAATTTCTTCGGTAACGAAAGGCATGATCGGGCTTGCTAGCCTCAAAATACCGTCAAGTACGTAAACCAACAGCGAAATGGTCGATGATTTAGTTTTTTCGTCTGCACCGGCAAGAGCACTCTTGGCAGTCTCTAGACCCCAATCGCAGAAGCTACCCCAAATGAGATGGTACACGTGATCTGCGGCGTCGTTTATGCGGTAAGAGTTTAGAGCCTTGTCAATACGATCAGCCGCTTCGGCCAATTCATTTAGCAGCCATTGGCCCGAGAGGCCTACGGACTTCGGGTCAAGCGGAGCGATTTTTTCTCCAGGCTTGATGTAGCCTAGCAAGAATCGTGAGGCATTCCACAGCTTGTTGATGAAACGGCCGCCAGCCTCAAAATCCTCGGGGGACATTCGGGTACGCCCACCGATAGGTGCCAGCTGCACTGCAGTGAAACGAACTGCATCGGTGCCGTATTTAGCGATTACCTGCAGCGGATCGATACCGTTGCCGAGTGTTTTGGAAAATTTACGCCCTTGCTTGTCGCAGACTGTGGGCGTCAAGAATACGTCGCGAAATGGGACTTCGCCCCGCGTTTTGAGCCCAACCATGACCATCCTCGCAACCCAGAGGAAAATGATCTCCGGAGCAGTCACGAGTACATCGGTGGGATAGAAGTAATCTAGGTCTTCACTTTTATCCGGCCAGCCAAACGGTGAAATTGGCCATAGCCAACTCGAGAACCACGTATCGAGGACATCCTCGTCCTGACGCAGATCCTTGCTACCACAGTGGCTACATGCAGTAGGGTCGGTCATGCCGGTGCTTGTGCCTTGGCAGGCGCGACAGTACCAAATTGGGATCCTGTGCCCCCACCAGAGCTGCCTTGAAATACACCAATCCTGGATATTCTCAAGCCAGTGAAGATAGGTTTTTTTCCACAAATCAGGATGGAAGCGAAGTTTACCATCTTTGGCAGCAGCGATTGCTGGCTCCGCCAACTTGCGCATTGCGACGTACCATTGCTTGGATAGCCTTGGTTCGATGATTTCCTTGCTGCGTTCGGAAATTGGGACAGTAGTCTTGTAGGGCTCCTCTTTTGCGAGAAGGCCAAGTTCCTTGAAGGCACGAACAACCTCTTTTCTCGCAGCAAACCGCGCAAGGCCTCGAAAGCGCTCTGGCACCTGATCGTTCATAGTCGCTGCATCGGTCATGACATTGATGCGAGGCAAGTCGTGCCTTTTCCCAAGCTCGAAGTCATTGGGGTCATGAGCCGGCGTGATCTTAACGGCACCGGTACCGAATTCACTTTTAACATAGGAGTCGGCAACCACGGGAATAAGTCGGTCCACAAGTGGTAGCCGCACAATTTTGCCTATCAGATGCGTGTACCGTTCATCCGTGGGATTTACTGCTACGGCGGTGTCACCAAACATGGTCTCTGGCCGTGTCGTTGCTACAGTGATGGACTCATCTGAACCGTCTATCGGATAAACGAGATGCCACAGATGTCCCTGAATCTCCTGATTATCTAGCTCGTCATCAGATACGGCTGTTTTCAGTACCGGATCCCAATTCACTAGTCGTTCACCGCGGTAGATCAAACCATCGTTATAGAGATCCACGAAAATGCGTCTGACAGCCGATGAAAGCTGGGGATCCATGGTGTAGGCAAGTCGATCCCAATCACAGGAGAATCCCATGCTGCGAAACTGTTTGAGGATCAGCCCACCATATTTATCTTTCCACTCTTGAAGGCGTTCAGTAAAGGCTTCACGGCCAAGCTCTTGGCGTGTTTTACCCTCCGCTTCGAGGGACTTCTCAACCATCATCTGAGTTGCAATACCAGCGTGATCAGTGCCAGGCAGCCAAAGCGCATTGTAGCCGGACATCCGTTTCCAACGGACTAAAATGTCCTGCATCGAGTAGCCCGTGCCATGGCCCATGTGGAGTTGGCTGGTGACATTAGGCGGCGGCATCAGGATGGTATATGGCTTGCGCGAAGGGTCTCTGACGGCCCGAAATAGTTTATGCTGCATCCAGAAGTCGTAAAGCTTCTCCTCGTACTGATTTGGATCATAGGCTGCGGCAAGGGTCTCGGTCATCGTGAGGTCCTCAGAATTCGGAAAAGTTTATCGACCTTAGCCTTATAGCCCAAGGCCACGACGGCGAGCAATCATGAGGACCCGAATCTTATGTCTGCGCGTTGGTTGGTTATTGCCCCACAGAATTCAGTCGTAACCATATAAAAACAATAGGTTATATTTATCTTTGGCGAAATCTCTCAAGATCGGCAACGGCTTTGACGATATCGACTTGGATAAATGAGGGAGGTCCGCAACCATCAATGGCTAAGGATACAGCCCATTACACAGCGTTAATTGCCGTAACGACGGGAATATTTCTTACGTTTGTGGCGTGCGGCTCTCAGTTTTATAAAGTCAGGCTGGATGGTGACAGTGGGCCTCGTCCAACATCACGCTCGACTGTGCAAAATACGGAACAGCTGGGTGCCGACGGTCGGGTTGATAAGGACCCGAATGCAAAGTGGTACGCGATACACGCACCGGGTGGGTGGGTGGAGAAGCCGGTACATTACCGACTCGATCCGCGCATGGCAAAGTCTCAAGTGGAGATGATTCAGAAGGCCATGCAGACCTGGGAGATGACTGTAGGTAAAAAAATATTTTCCTTTGATGGCGTCCAGGCCAGTGTCACAGGCGATTACTTTAAAGATCTATATAGCTCCTTAGACGATCACGTGAACGGGCTGTACCTGGATAACGATTGGACGAAGACTGGCAAGGACCCGATAGTCCTGGCAACGACCATTTGGGACAACGATCCGAACGATCTCGACAAGATAATGACTGCTGACATGCGCTACAACAACAACGATTATTTGTTCGGAGATAGCATGGTGCTATGGCCTGAAGATGGCCGGGAAGTAGTTGACCTGCAGACGGTCACCACACATGAACTTGGCCATTTTCTCGGTCTCAATCATGTGGATAGTAAGGTAGACCCCGAATCCATCATGGTTGCATCCTTGTATATTGGCCAAGGCATTACACAGCGCATGATCTCTCATGATGACATCCGACGCATGCACAAGATTTACGGTTGCTCCGGATCAGCTTGTGATGTCGATGCAACCTATTCAAAAATCGAAGCATTCGTCAAAATTTCAGACGAATGATTTTGCCAGTAACTCTCGCGCAGTGTTCAGGACCGTGGGCTCTTTCTCCAGGGATTTCGATCCCGCCTGTGCTTTGTCCGGTCTGCCACCACCACGGCCGTCAGCGACTTTGCAGAGGTCTTTGATTAAATCCCCAGCCTTTATTTTGTTGCGAGCCTCTGTGCCAACCGCAACAAGAATAGACAATGTCCCATCCTCGACATGAGTGAGGACGGCAACCCCATTGCCTAACTTTGCTGCCAGGCTGTCTAATACGGCTTGATGGGTTTCCTTTATGAAGGTCGAAGCATCAAGTTTTTTAAGAACCATTTGACCTTTACCTATTGTGGTTAGGTCATCGCGGAGCATTTGATCAACCCGCTGGTTTACCTGTTCAAGGCGGATTGATTTCAATTCCTTATCGTAGGAGCGAAGTTTTTCGTTCATCTCCTGGATTTTTAGCTCAAGATCTTCTGGCTTAGTTTTAAGTGTCTGAGCAAGATGGAGTAGAGTATAGCTCTCCTTGCGAGCTTGCTCGACGACAGTAAACCCTGTGATAGCCTCAATGCGCCTGATCCCAGCGGCTATCGAACTTTCCGCTGTGATCCGGAATGAGCCGATCTGGCCAGTGGCTTCCGCGTGGGTACCACCGCAGAGTTCGTGACTAAATTCCCCCATCTTGATGGTCCGCACGCGATCGCCGTATTTTTCACCGAACAGCGCTACAGCTCCCTCTCGCTTAGCCTCTTCGAGTGATTTTTCAGCTACAAGCACGGAGCGATTCGCCATAATTTCGCGATTTACCAAGAACTCAACCTTGGCTAGCTCTGCGTCAGTGAGCCCTCTGGGTTGCGTAAAGTCGAAGCGAAGTGACTCTGGCGCCACACGCGACCCCTGTTGTTGAACATGCTCTCCGAGAACCTGGTGTAAGGCTGCATGCAAAAGATGTGTCGCCGAGTGATTGCGCACCGTTGCTGCGCGTGCTTCCACATCGACCTGGGCACGTAAATGCCGCAACTTTTCCGGGCCGAGTAGCCCATGAATGAGTACACACTTGTGGACATGCATCTCGAGCACTTTGAAGGTATTTACAACCTTAAGCTCAACCTCATCCGTGCGCAGCCAACCAGTGTCACCAACCTGTCCCCCAGATTCCGCATAGAATGGAGACCGGTCTAGACAAATCAATACCTCGTCTCCGACTTCGCAAAATCTTGTAACTCGAGACTCACAAGTCAGCTCGTGATAGCCGACGAATCGAGTCTCTTTTTGAGGTGAAATGATAGTCCAACCCTCATCTGAAGCGAGGCTGGCATCAAACTTCGCTGCGCTGCGCGCTCTTTCTCTCTGTTCTTCCATAGCGGAGGCAAACCCTCGATGGTCGATAGTAAGGCCCTGCTCCTCGGCAAGAACACCGGTTAGATCGACGGGAAATCCATAGGTGTCATACAGCACAAAGGCATCATAGCCGCTGATAACCGTTTTATTGTTTTGTTTGGTATCAATCGCGATTTTCGAGAACCGAGCAAGACCGTCACGTAGAGTGCGCATAAAGCGCTCTTCCTCAGCGTGAATGACCTGTGCGATGTAGTCTTGTCTCTGTTTTAACTCAGGGAACGCGTCACCCATAATGTTTACGAGCGTTGGCAGCATTCTGTAGATAAAGGGATCCTTTTGATTTAGTTCCTGACTGAAACGGCTTGCGCGACGCAGAATACGTCGCAGCACATAGCCGCGTCCCTCATTGCCGGGGGTGGCACCATCGGCAATAGCAAATGCCAGAGCACGCAAATGATCGGCAATCACCCGGTGAGGCGTGCCCTGAGGACCTTGGTCATATGGTATGCCCGTGGTCTCTGCAATGCGGTCAATAAGTGGACGGAAGACGTCAGTTTCGTAGTTTGATCCCGTGCCTTGAATGATCGAAAGCACACGCTCAAATCCCATTCCGGTGTCTACGTGCTTAGCTACTAGCGGTTTGAGATCACCATTCTGAAGACGCTCGTATTGCATGAAAACATTGTTCCAGATTTCGATATAGCGAGCGTTTGCTCCGTTTACTCCATTTACGGGATCGGCAAACGTGGCAGCCTGGGTCTCCAAATCACCCATATCAAAATGGATCTCGGTGCATGGTCCACATGGGCCCACATCACCCATCTCCCAGAAATTGGATTTCTCCCCGAACCTCAGAATGCGCGTATGGTCGATATCAGTTTCGCTCTTCCAAATTGCTTCCGCCTCGTCGTCGTCTTTGTAAATCGTGGCAAAAAGTCGGTCTTTGGGTAAACCCCATACTTGGGTAAGGAGCTCCCAGGACCAACGAATAGCTTCTTTTTTGTAATAGTCTCCAAACGACCAATTGCCTAGCATTTCAAAAAAAGTGTGGTGGTAGGTGTCGCGCCCCACCTCATCAAGGTCATTGTGCTTGCCAGAAACCCGTAGGCATTTTTGCGAATTTACGGCCCGCTTTAACCCGAGCCGGTTATCGCCGAGAAATATCGATTTAAACTGGTTCATCCCAGAGTTGATGAATAGTAGAGTCGGGTCGTCGTGAGGTACCACAGGTGACGATGCTACAAAGGTGTGGCCCCGCTCGCGAAAGAAGTCGATGAACGATTGGCGAACTTCTTTGCCAGATAGATTTGGGATACCCCATTTATTGACCGTTTTACTCATGACTCACGCAGATCCCTAAAAAAAGTTTGGCCCGGACGAACCGGGCCAAACGTGGTGTTGGTTAGAACGTCTTCGATCACTCAACTTTCAACAGTTCGATTTCGAACACAAGCGTTGAGTTGGGTGGGATAACTCCACCGACTGAACGGTTACCGTAGGCTAGGTTCGGCGGAATGACAAGCTTGCGGACGCCGCCTTCTTTCATGCCCTTAAGACCTTGGTCCCATCCAGCAATCACCATACCGGAACCGAGTACGAAGCTAAACGGGGTCCCGCGATCCTTGTTGCTATCGAATTTGGTGCCGTTCAGGAGGGTGCCGGTGTAATTAACCGAAACCTTCTTGCCTTCAGCAGCAACAGCGCCGTTACCTGATTTGATGTCGGTGATCTTCAGGTTGCCACCTGTTGGATCTTCCGCAGCTTTGGCTGGCTCAGCTGCAGGAGCCGCCGCTTCGGCAGGTGCCGCAGCAGTTGCATCGGTAGGTGCCGCTGCGGCAGCATCCGCTGGGGCCGCGGCCTGAGCATTTGGGTCAGTTGGTGCCGGAGCAGTCAGACCAGCAGCAGCGTTCGGATCGGCTGCCGTAGCTGCAACTTCAGCGGGCTTAGAATCGTCCTTTTTTGAGCACTGTTCGCAACCTGCTAGAACCACACAAGTTGCCGCCACCAAGGTTAATGGAAACGATGTTCTCTTCATTGACATCTCGTATAGCTTAGGGTTAACGGCTTTCATGATACTTCTAAAAAAGCTTAATATGATCCCGGCTTACGGTCAACTGCTTGGATTCAGATAATCAGTGACGCCTGGAGAGGTCGGTGGATATCAGGGCTGCGATCTGCTCGTAATGGTTAGCGTGGTCATCCGGCGACTGCAAGAGACGTGGACTTGTCAGGTTAATTTCGGAGACGTGGCCACCGATCAAATCGAAACCAATGAACGCCACGCCATCCTTCAGGAGGGTCCTAGCAATACGCGTGACACGCTCAACTTCAACGTGACTCGGCTTGTAGTGTTCAAGCGTGGCTCCAGCCCGAGTATTGGCTAAGAAATTCCCAGGTGCGGGACGTTTTAGGCACCAGGCAATGGGCTCACCGAATGCCGAAAACGCACGCACTTCACCGATGAACACCGCTGGGTCAAACGGCTGTATAAGTCTAGGGGTGGTGCCATCGGCAGTTGCTTCTTTAAGTAACCTGCGGACGGGCTCATCCCCGTCGTTAAACTGTATTCGTTCCACCCCTCTACCCCCAAAAAGTGTGAGCGGCTTTAAAACTGCATCACCACTAGCTTGGTCGTGGGCAAAGCGATAAAGGGCCTCCGGATCGCTACTTACAAGAGATTGATGGCAGTCTCGAGGAAACTTAAGAATCGTGAGCTTTTCGTTAAATTGACGCAATGCGTGTGGGGCATTGTAGATTCTGGCAGTTCCAGTGGCCGAGTCCAAGAGCCAGGTGGCAGTCACGTAGTCCATGTCGAAGGGAGGGTCCTTGCGCATGTGAATACCGGAGAAACTCTTCAAACTGCGTAAAACCTGGTGTTGGAGACTATAATTGGTGGGGCCATTTTTGAATTTAATCTGGCCACAATGAGCATCTCCACTTGCCTGGGTCGAGGACCAGCTTAGCTGGTTCACCGTGCAGCAGAAGACCTGATGTCCTAACTTGGCTAGTTCATGCATCATGCGGAGCGAGGAATCTAACGCCACATTGAGAGACTCTAGCGGGTCGATGATAAAGAGATGTGAGATACTCATCGTTCAGCCCCTCCTATTGCGATACTGAATGTCTAATGTTATGAACCGATTGCTGCAAACGTTATCGGCTTTGTTACGACTTATATCGTGAGGAATCATATGCACCTGCGGACGCTTAAGGATCTAGATCTCAGAGGGAAGAAGGTATTCCTTCGCCTTGACCTTAATGTACCGGTTAAGAACGGTGTAATCAAAGATGATACTCGTATTCGTGAAGCACTACCCACTATCAAATATATCCTTGATCACACCCACAAGGTCGCAATTGCCAGTCACCTTGGCCGGCCTGATGGCGAGGTCGATTTAAACTACTCACTAGAGCCTGTAGGTCTTCGATTAGCTGAGCTGCTCCAGCGCGAAGTTGTTTTTGTCAATGACTATACTAAAGAGCCTTACGACCAGGTACTTGGACAAATCGATCCGCAGCAGTTCGTATTGCTTGAAAATTTGCGTTTCAATGCAGGCGAAACTAAAAACGATCTTGAGTTTTCCAGATTATTGGCCAAAGGTGTCGATCTTTACGTGAATGACGCCTTTGGTACCGCGCATCGCGCCCATGCCTCGACTGTCGGTGTCGCTGCTCTGCTCGATCCCGAGCGCAGGGCCGCGGGTTTTTTGATGGAAAAAGAGATTGAGGCGTTAAACTCAATTCTCAACCACCCCGAGACTCCCTTCACCGTGGTGATGGGGGGGGCGAAAGTGTCCGACAAAATTGCCGTCATTTTAAGCCTCCTCAATCGGTGTAACCATTTGATCATTGGGGGGGCGATGGCCTACACGTTCCTGAAGTACAAGGGCATCAACGTCGGTGCCTCGCGCGTTGAGTCGGATCGCATGGACCTGGTCGAGACCATTTTCCGCAATGCTGAAGCGCGTCGCGTACAGATTCATTTACCCCTGGACCACGGATGCGCGCCTTCGTTCAAAGAGGATGTTGCACGCGAAGATGTCGCGGAGCAGGCGATCCCAGAGGGCCTTATGGGGTTAGACATTGGTCCAAAGACCGTTAATGCTTACAGCAAAGTGATTGGTAAATCGCGGACGGTATTTTGGAACGGCCCGATGGGTGTCTTTGAGTGGACGGCCTTTGCACAGGGCACCATGGAAGTAGCTCGTGCTGTGGCAGCATGCCCAGGGCGTACCGTCGTTGGCGGTGGTGACAGTGTATCTGCGGTCAATCAAGCTGGTGTCGCCAGTAAAATTTCACATGTTTCGACCGGTGGTGGGGCTGCCCTTGAGTTTCTCGAGGGACGCACATTGCCCGGTATCAAGGTCCTTCTCAAGTGAGGTAAACCGCTTTGAAGCGCGTCAAGATGCTCGCGGGCAATTGGAAGATGAACAAGCTGAACCGCGAGCTAGCTGGGTTCTTCGCGACGTTTTTTGAGTCTGTGGGTTGGCACCGGGACGATAGCATCAGCGATCGTATTGACGTGCTTTTTGCCGTTCCCCCTACCTTAATGGCGCAGGCAGTGCCACTAGCGGAGCCCAGTGGTGTGCGCATAGCCGCACAAAATATTCATTGGGAGCCATCGGGAGCCTTCACGGGTGAGATTTCACTGCCGATGATCACGGAAGCTGGAGTAACGGCCACTTTGATCGGGCACAGCGAGAGACGTCAATATTTTGCTGAGACCGATGAATCAGTGGCACGCAAAACACGGGCGGCACTTTTAGCTGATGTGATGCCTGTCGTATGCATTGGCGAGACCTTAGAGCAGAGGGAAGCAGGGCTGACTCAAGAGGTCGTCAGTCGGCAAGTAAAAGCTGCTCTGAATGGTATCGAGGATCCAAAGGACTTGGTTTTGGCATATGAGCCGGTCTGGGCGATTGGCACTGGACGATCAGCAACTGCAGCGCAAGCTCAAGAGGTGCATGCTGAAATTCGCCATCTACTTCGAGCAATTTACGGGCAAAGTATTGGTAGTAACGTCCGCGTACTTTATGGCGGTAGTGCTACCCCTCAAAATGTCGAAGATCTGTTGGCGCAAAAAGATATCGACGGGGCCTTAGTCGGTGGAGCCTCGTTAAAGCCAGAAGATTTCGCCAAAATGGTGCGAGCGGGTCTTTAAAGGCCACTCAAATAGCTTTCAAAACGATGGGTTGCGGCTTGGCATTGCCGTGCTTTTTTGGCGGCCTTGCTCTCCCCTCGCTGGCGGTCTAGGTGCGGTAGTAGACCTAGGTTTGCATTCATCGGCTGAAATTCGCCCAACCCCCCGTGCGTTACATAGTGTACTAGGGCACCAATGATGGTGTCCTTGGGGGGCATTGTAAATTGAGTTCCAGTCATTTTTGCTACCAACGCCCTTCCGGCGAGTAGGCCTATGGCGGCAGATTCGGTGTATCCCTCGACACCCGTAATCTGGCCTGCAATGAATATCCTGGGAGAAGTTCTGCAGGATAAGTCTGGCAAAAGTACTTCGGGACTCTTCAGATAAGTATTGCGGTGTACTGAACCGAAACGCAGAAACTCGGCTTCTTTCAGAGCAGGAATCATCGAAAAGACTCGTTTTTGCTCGGGCCATTTCATTTTGGTTTGGAAGCCCACCATGCTGTACATGGTGCCTTCTACATTTTCAAGGCGTAGCTGCACATTGGCCCAAGGGCGATGACCAGTCTTTGGATCGACCAGACCCATTGGCTTCATGGGCCCAAATCTCAGCGTTTGAGGACCTCGTTCGACCATGACTTCGATGGGTAAACATGACTCGAAATACCGGGTCTCCTCAAACTCATGCAAAGGCATGTACTCGGCGCTGCTAATAGCGTTGATGAAGGTTTCGTACTGTTCTTTATTGAGTGGTAGGTTGAGATAATCACCCTCGCTACCCTCGCTGTCACGGTCGTATCTACTGGCTCTGAACGCGTGATCCATGTCAATGGAATCGGCAGCGATAACCGGAGCGATAGCGTCGTAGAAATAGAGCCGCCGCTGTCCGGGGCAAAGACCCTCCAGCTGACTCGCTAATGGGGAGCTCGTTAACGGTCCAGAGGCGACTATCCACCACTCGTCCCGGGCTGCCATGACGTCGGGGGATGGAAGCTCTGTGACCTCCTGAGATTTGCGATTAAAGCCAGAATGGGTATGAAGCTGCTCCTCAATATAATGGGAAAAGCGCACGCGATCCACCGCGAGAGCTTGACCAGCGGGCACTTGCGCATACTTGGCAGCCTTAATGATCAGCGAGTCTAAAGCGATCATTTCAGCTTTGAGTCGTCCAGGGGCAGAATCAGGAGCTAGAGATTTTAGTGAATTAGAGCAAACCAGTTCGGCCAGGTCTCCACTCTTATGAGCCGCAGTTGAAACTGTGGGGCGCATTTCATGTAGAGTGACGGAATATCCAGCTTTGAGTATCTGCCAAGCGGCTTCGGTGCCGGCTAACCCACCGCCCACAATGTGAATTTTCATCGTTTCTAGTCCTGCTGCTACACGCATCAAACACCGATGCCGGCGCAACCTAGCACGACTGTTTCATGGGCAGAAGGTAAAACCTGCATTTGGCCGAGGTTTGAGCTTAGTGGCCCCGATACTCGAAACTTTGAGCATGGACCTAATCTGCTCGATTGTGGCCTTAAGAGGAGCGACGGACTTCTCGGTCTTGGCTAACAAGAGGGCGCCCTCGATTGCAGCTATGCAGAAGGTTGCCATTTGCGTGGAATCGAACTCGCGGCGAATTTGGCCGCTGGACTGCAGGGACTTGAGGCCCCGACTGAGGCTCCCTTCCCAATTTGCAAACGTGGCTTGGAGATTTAGACGTAGTTGCTCGCTAGTTGTAGCGAGCTCACTGGCTAAATTACCGAGGGGACACCCATTTGCGTAAAGTCCAGCATGGTAGTCGGCAATGATTTGATCGAGCCAAGTATCGATTCCAGCTAAGGAGCTTAAGCCTGCAAGCACCGATTCCTGAGCAGCAGGCAAGGCAGAAGCTTGGAAATCAATTAGTTCCTTTACCAGTGCCTCTTTGTTGGCGAAATAGTGATAGAACTGGCTTTTTCCAGTGCCGGACGCGTTGAGTACATCGTCAACACTTGTGCCGTTAACGCCGTTGATATTTACGAGCTTCGCCGCAGTTTCGAGTATCCGTTGCCGCGTCGAGGCTCCGCGTGATGATTTTGCTTTCATGTTTTAATGATAGCAAAGATCCGCAACGGAGGAAAATTTTGCCGGGCCCGTTAACTTGGCTGGTCGTCTCGTTGCAGCTCATCGGTAACAAGCCCGATCAACTGAGATGAAACAGAGATGATATCCTTGGCCGCACAGCCTTCGTCTTGTAGCTGGCGGTATATTGAGTTAGCAAGAAGCTTCACGGCCTGGTCAGTGACGCGATGCTTGAGATTGGTCGTCAATTGATTGGAAGTGCCTGTTGCCATGTTAAAACCTCGCTACAAGGTGGAACATCAAACGGGAACTGCCAGATTGCGCAACCCATCAGAATCAGGAATTTACAACATTAACGCTCGCGGTGCTATGGTTTGCCGTTAAGATTCCGGATAATTACCGTTAAGATCAATTAAAACAGGTTGTTGAAGAACTTTCGGCTGCGCCCAATTGTCCTCCGTTAGTGCAATGACTTGAGAAGCCACCACATTTTTCATTACGAGACAACTTGACTAGCCTAGTGGTACAACTACCACTTTGTAATCATTACCTTCGATGACGGTGATTCAACTTGATGAGCCCAATTCCACAAAATCTACTCAGTTACACCACTGGATGCCTAGCACGATGGCGCCTACCGCGCCCCTTGGCGACGCTTGCCAATAAGGGGTTTGCCAAGGCTTTTGGTCTAAATATGAGCGAAGCAGCTGATCCCATTGGCAGTTATGCGACGGTTGAGGAGCTATTCACACGCAAGCTAAAAAGTGGGTTAAGGTCTTTTGAAGGGCCCGTGTGTTCGCCTGCCGATGGTTACCTTGCATGGTCGGCACCTGCAAAGGCGGGACGGGCTGTCCAGGTCAAGGGCATGGACTACGACTTGAACGAGCTCGTGCTAGGTACCGGTGAAGGCGATCAGGGGCTTAATTTGGCCTGGTATCAGACCATATATCTTGCGCCTCATAACTACCACAGGGTGCATGCGCCCTTTTCAGGTTCGGTCACTAGGATTACTCATCGACCCGGCGAATTATGGCCAGTGAATACAACTTTCGTGCGACGCGTACCACGACTTTTCGCCCGGAACGAACGCTTAGTTTTTGATTTCACAATGAAAAATGGCGGCCGAGCCTTTGTAGTGATGGTGGGCGCCTTCAACGTGGGTCGAATGGTGACGCCATTGGCACCCGATTTGATCACCAACAGCAGGGCAAGACAGCTGCGACCTAAGGTGGCAGACTGTCGGTTTGACACGGGCCGACCAGTGGCGATTGGTGATGAAATTGGCACATTCATGCTCGGATCGACGGTAGTGGTGGTCTTCGATCGTGATGCGCTTACTGGTTTTAATCTCATTGAGGCACAGGACAACCGCCCTGTGCTAGTTGGACAATCCTTGTGTGAGTGAGGCAATTCGATGATCAAGCAAGACAGTCGTCGCACTAAAGTTGTGAAATCCTTCGAGGGTAAAGCCCTCACCGCGGTTGATGCTGGACAAGTCAGTCGGCAGGATGTGGATGTCATTCGCCTGGTTTACGAGGCCAAAGCCGTTCGTGAGATTCGTGAATTCATTAAGACCATGGAGTCAACGCGAGGGTCAACAAACCGCCGACCAATTATGCTCGATGTAGCAAGTTGGACGCAGGGGGTTGTTGTCGGCCTCGCGCAACCTCGGGAAGTCAGCTTTGGAGAGCGTCTAACACTTGCTCCTTCCAATCTTTCAGGTGCAATTACCATCAAAGCGGCTAATTGGGACCGTCTGTTTAAAGCTGAGTCCAAGGTCTTCATTGGTGCCGGAAATGTGGCGCTACGCACTATCAGCGTCGGGCTAGAAAAAGCCGAACTCGAGGTCACCCAGGGGGGCACGATTTACCCTGAGATGGACATTATAGTCCCGGAGACGTATCGGTTTCAGGAACGTCAGCAAGTAACGCCTGAAGAACTAAGACCGCTCATCGAAGACGGTGTGGACTATTTGATTGTTCCTGGGCACTGGAACTCAGAGACTCTCAAAGAATTTGCGACCAAATTGCATAAAGATCACGGGGACCATGCTCCCTGGATCATCTTGAAAGTGGACTCAGGTGACGTTTACGAGCGCCTGTCGTCGGTTCTGCAGCATGTTGATGGGGTACTAATTTCTAGGCGTGAGCTGGCACTTGCCTTAAGTCCCGTTAACGTACCGATGATCACAAAAGAAATCATCCAGCTCTGTAATGAACAAGCCAAGATTGTGCTAACTGCCAGTGAGATGCTTGCATCTATGCGGCGCAACGTAACTCCGACCAGGGCAGAGGTCTCCGATGTCGCCAACGCAGTGATTGATGGCACCGATGCAGTCATGCTGTCGGAAGAGGTTGCAAACGGCAAGTACGGTGCAAAAGCGGTAGAAGTGATGTCTCGCATCATCACGGACATCGAAGCAAGAGCCACTAATGTGAAGTTAAATTGGGTGAAGCGGGCTCCTAAGGTAGCAAATGAGATGGATGCGATTGCCTATCATGCGTTAAGGACGGCGGAGCGGATCAAGGCTAAGGCTATAGTCACTATTACTAAGGCCGGGAATACTGCCCGTAAATTAGCGAGTTTTCGCGCCCCTGTACCAATCATTGCCGTGACTTTTTCTCCGGCAGTCATGCAGCGTCTATCTTTAGTGCGTGGTGTTGATTGTATGCTGCTAGACGTAGCACCCAACTTGGATGAAGTTCTGCCAGTGGTTAACGACAAACTTGTGCGTGAAAGCTGGTTGAAGGCTGGCGATCAGGTTATTTTCGTGGCCATTAGCCTGTCGCCCGTAGGTCGAGAATCGAGCAATCTATTTACGGTTCAAACACTGTCCTAACCAAGTTGAATTCAGTTAGGCGTGGAAAGCGAGGAAATCATGGGACTAAAAGAAAAAATTAATGATGATCTAAAGAACGCCATGAAGTCGAAAGACAAGGTAAAACTTAGCGTTTTGAGGATGATTTTGAGTGAAATAAAATATGCACAAGCTGCAGTCAACGCGCATCAGGACTTGCCAGAATCAGAGGTCCAAAAGGTTGTTGGAACCTATCAAAAGAGACTTGTCAAGTCACTCGACGACTACCCAGAGGGTGAGCAGCGGACTCAGATCAAAAGTGAAATAGCCATCGTCGAGCAATATCTACCTAAAAAAGCTGGAATCGACGAAGTAAAGAAAGCTATCGAAGAAGTATTAAAAGACACAGCTGATCGTAATTTTGGCCCTCTGATGAAAGAAGTGCTCGCTAGGCTTGGCGAGGGCGGTGACGGAAAGATTGTGAGTCAGCTGTTGAAGGAAAAATTGGCAACCATATAACGAACGCAACAATTTTCGGTTACTCAAGAAGGTTACGTTCTTGAGTGAGACCGCAGTTGATGAGGGTGGTATCTGCCAGCTAAAATGGTAGCTGAGGGATATTGCCCTCACTGCCTCATTACCCCTTCTAAATTCACTTTGCCATCGGCAACCACAGATTAAATCTTTTTATTGTCACGCCGATAGATAGACTAGGACATCTGGATGAGCTCGATTCACTAGGATGTGAACTATGACCGTACGTAGAAAACGCCGCGGACAGTTGGCCACTTCCACGCTTGCCTCTGTGCTCGTGTCAACAGTGGTTGCACCTCAGAGTAATGCGGCTCCCAAAGTTGGTCTCAAAGACCTGACCGCATGGCCCGAAATGTCTGTGCGAGATTTCCTGGATCGCGTCGGTTTAAAGCGATCGGGCAAGATTAACCACGAAGTCATCGAACCCAAAGTCTCCAATACACCGACGGTGGCTAATGGCGGAATCACAGAGGTTGCTGTAGTGGCAGCAGCTGACGGTCTCAAGTTCAACCCTGCACAAATTGAGTTTTCTGGTCCCGGAGATAAGTTGAGATTAAACGTGGCACCAGGATTGGGTGACCTCGCTCTGTTCGTGCGCGACGAGAAAATCCTGGAGCTCCGCCGCGAACTCGGACAGCTAGCCGCCTTGAAACCTGGAGCGACCGAGCTGTACGCCTTTAGCAAGGGTCGGATGTACATTGTCCCTGTGTGGATCCGAGGTGGAGCCGGGGCGAAGCATTTCGAAATGCGCGTTCCGGATGGGCTTTTTAACCTAACCGGCGTCCTTCCTGCTCTGGCTTCGAGTGCTAAGTTTGACCCCAAAACGAGCGATGTTTCCAGCTCTGAGGAACAGGAACCCCAGAGTCAGTCTGGCCGCCAGCTTCCCGAGACCGAAGCTCCGGATGATCGAGAGCAAGTTAAAAACGATCAATCCGATGTGTTAAAAACACCGTCTTTGTCCGCGAGCGTTGCCGCGACCAAAGCATCTATGGCTGAGCATGATCGTGAGCGTATCCGCTACTACTACGGCAGGAGCGAAGTCGCCTACCAAACCGTAACGATCCAAATTGTTGATGATAGGTCCGATGTAGCTGCCGGGAAGATATATCCCGTAATTGGTGCGACTGTGCGTGTAGTGGGCACGGATTTTGTAGGCCAAACAGACGCTACAGGACATCTGACTATCAAAGATATGCCTAAAAATTCGAGATTTCTGGTTCAGATCGACGATCCTAGTTCGCAAGTCCGGTCGTCGATAGCTGAGATAATGAGTGATGGTAAGGGTGTCAGACGCTTGAAGATGCTCCGCAGTTTAATATTTGACGGTCTTTCCGCTATAGCTAGTACAGTGCAGAAATCGGGGTTGGGGTCTTACTGTGCCACTATAGCTGA
The DNA here is from genome assembly GCA_016874735.1 of Deltaproteobacteria bacterium. NCBI lineage: Bacteria > Pseudomonadati > Myxococcota > Myxococcia > Deltaproteobacteria bacterium. The sequence continues at coordinate 93,214 of VGTI01000003.1, read as the reverse complement.
GCGCACCGAGGCTGGGGCTGACAAGCCTCAAGGTGGGCTATCTATCAAATTCGATACACCAGCAGAGGGGCCGTATTATTTCAATCGTTTCGGTTACTTGGATAGAGGTCTAAGTCAAACTGGCGAGGATGGAAGGGTATGTTTTTTCAATGTGACACCTGGCCCCGCGGCAATTTCGCTATCTCGTGGTAACGAGGTGCTGATGACCCAACCAGTTGCAGTCTTTGTAGGTAACCATACGGAAGACGGCGTAAGTATCAGCGATCAAAAGAAAATAGCTGTGCAATTAGCTAGCATGGCAACGGCACAAGAACAGTTAGGCAACGACGCACAGGCTGCTAACTCATTTAAGCAGGTCGATGCGGTCGATATAATCCCATTCGGCGACGACATGCCAATGATGCAGGTAGAGGCAGGACGACTAGCGTCTCAAGACCCTGTGACCCACAGTCACGGCAGATTTCATTTTTACGCCCGGGCTGCCGAGTTTGAACCAGTTGTATATACCTACCCAACAGATGAGAGCCCGAAAATTCTGCCGTTGATACCCCGGGGATTCATAGAGGACATGTCGCTCTATGCCCAAGTCGCGCACGATCCGACTCAGGGCGCAGTTTTGGTGCATTACAGCGCACCAGCTGCTGTTGCTAGAGACACGGTGTCCATGCGTCTCATCGACCAAAACGGACGTGATGTAGGTGATGGCTGGTACTTCAGCGATGCGCCGCTTACAAAGGCTGTATTCTTCAATGTCCCAGCAGGGACATATAACCTTCAGGTTCAAACTCGTGACGGTTACTGGCTAAGTTCCGATACCGTGGTGGTGTACAATGAGACCACATCTTTCGTACAGCTCGGTGGAGCCCTGAAGGCGCGCTAACCGTAGCTAACGACGGCTCAATAGGTCGCTGGGATCGATATCAAGTAGGCTGTAGACACCGGCTTTTTGACTGAAGAGCCAGGATGCAAGAACCAGAGCCCCGTCGGCAAAGAGGGTACGACTGAAGGCTCTGTGGGAAACACAGACCTCTTCAGAGTCACCTATCAAGCGTATTTCGTGCTCGCCAAATACACCCCCACCGCGCACTGCATGGACGCCAAGTTCGTTCTCCTGACGTCCACCATGACGCGCAGTCACGATTTTCAAATCACCGACACTGCCAGCGACAGATTCCGCTAGAAATCTGGCTGTTCCGCTGGGAGCATCCAGCTTTCGACGGTGGTGAGTTTCGGTGATTTCGATATCAAAACCGAGTTGTTTTAGAGACGGTGCAATGAGACTTGCAGCTTTTACCGCCATCAGAATGCCGATACTGGTGTTAGGAGCAAAGAGCAATCTGAATAGCCGCTTTTTGGCTAGATTGCACCAATTCTGATAGTCCTCTTGGTTCATTCCTGTTGAGCCAATAAGTACGGAAAGGTCTCTGATACTCTCTGAGGACTCAAGAGCGGTAAGTAATAGTTGATTTCCACTGGCACTGGAAAAATCCAGGACGATTTGCGTCTTAGTGCGCAGTAATTGGGCAGCAATAGCAGCTGGCGAGCTCACGATCTGCTGGGTATCATCCTCAGCAGATCGCGCGCTTCCCCCAATTAGTTTAAATTGATCGGCTCGCGAATGGAGGCAGACCTCTCGAATCTCCCGACCCATGCGGCCAGAGATGCCATGAATCCATACGTTGGCGCAACCTGGGGCTACTGACACGTTAAACCAAACCTTTCAATTGTTCTTGCGTAGAGGTAATTACCTCTGCGATACGGCGCCTGTTGCTCTCGGACACCTCAGCCAAGGGTGGGCGAACCACATTTTTTCCTATTCCGATGACCTCGAGAGTCGCCTTTAAGGGGCCTGGGTTAGTTTCGCAAAAGAGAACATCGATAGCTGGCATGAGCGTATGGTGTATGGCTTGGGCTCTAGTTAAATTACCGGATTGGAACGCCTCTGTAAGTGCAACAAAAGCTTTCGGAAAAATATTTGCTACCACGCTGATGACGCCTGTACCGCCCACGGATAAACAGGCAAGGTACGTGGTGTCATCGCCGGACAGAAAAGGCAGGCCTGTGGCTTTTAGGCTGCGGGAGAAAAAGCCGAGGTCGGCACTAGCCTCTTTTACAGACTTAACTTTCCCATCCTTACAAACGGCTGTAATTTGCTCGACGGTGAGCATGTGTGCTGTGCGCCCGGGCACATGGTAAAGACATACTGGTATCTTGACTGCATCAGAAATGGAGCTGTAGTGTCTGATTAGACCAGCAGTCGTAGGCTTATTGTAAGGTGGGGTCACAACGAGTAGGCTGTCGGCACCAGCATCCTGAGCAAGCTTTGATAGCTCAACGCTTTGCTGAGTATTGTTATCGCCTGTACCGGCCATGATCCTGACTTTGCCGCTTAGAATGGCTCTAGCCTTACGTACTAGGGACAATTTTTCAGTTGGCGTCAGAGTAGGCGATTCACCCGTAGTCCCAGAGATAACAATGCCGCTTACTTGTGCTTGCTCTTGAAGCTCAAGTAGCTTTTCGAAGGCTGCCCAGTCGATTTGACGATCTTCGCGAAAGGGCGTAGCAATCGCAGTCCAAACGCCCTTAAACTCATAAAGGTTGTTTTGCAAGCCCGCCATGACCGCCGTCTCCTGCATGAACTCTTGGTGCCAACTGAGTTTCCCCGCCTATCCGCTGATCGTCAACAGATTTGGTAGCCCGTAGCGAGCGGAAGGTTATATCTGGTCGAAGCTCACTCACAGTGCTTTGTGGATTGGTCTTTAGCCCACAACCTGAGAGAAAGAGAATAATCGCAAATACCGCTGGAGTTGCTGCGCCTAGACTTTTTAGAAACTTAGACAGACCGGAGGATCTTTTTAAGGTGGAACTTTTATCGTGTGGAGCTCCCGTCATCAGGGAGCTGTCATTTACCAGCGCTACTAATGTTTCTAGGGCAGCCGGGGTCAAGTCTGCATGTATGCGGCCAAGCTCTCCGACTAGCAGCTGGGACGGTGTGATGTTTTGGGCTGAAAGATAATTCAACAGTGCATTAACCGCTTCATCTGCCCTGGATGGTAGAAGGCCGTTAGAAACCAAATCAAATTTCAGTCGTCGGCGACCAGCATCAGTAATTAAGTTTGGCTGTCTGACAATTTCTATACTTAAGGCGTCGGTTAGAGCCGATTTCACATGGCTCAAGTTCTTGTCGATAGAGTGCAAGCACTCCAAGACATATTTACGTCGGACCTCCCAAAGAACGAGACTATCGTTTCGCGGCAGGTCCATAGAGCCTAGACGCTGAGCATCTAATTTAAACAATTCGATTGCCGACAAGAGGTCGTGGGCTGCCTCCTCACTGGTATTCCACAGAAGCTGCTCAGCAAGTAGAATGAAATTTTCGGCCAAGGACTGACCTGCCTCTGCAACGCGCTTCTTTACTGCTGATGTCACAAAATCTGGCGAGCTATGTGGATCTAATCCATGGAACCCAAGAGCCTGAGCTAGTTCAAGGTCAAGATTCCTGTCGAGCTCACATTTAAGCGGCAATCCACATGGAACCATCAAATTTAATTGAGATAAATGGCCGTTGACGACCTGGCAGGCATCCGCAACTGCGGCAGCAAGATCAACGATGACTGTCGAGAACAGGACCTGACGCGCGGGATGTCCATCGACCTGTAATAGAAACGGACGATTGAACAAAAGTTCCGCCTTTTTCAGTAGGCTCTGACCAACGTCACTAAGTGTTTTCACTAGGCTAAGTAAAGGTGCGCGCATGGAAAAACGGAGTATATTCAGACTGAGGCTTGCGGTACCGAACCTAGCTTTCAACAAGTCTAGATATTCTGCTCTTTCACGTTCGAGGGCCAGAAGTAAAGTCCGTCCTGTGGAGTCTGACGCTATCCCACTTAGGGCGAGTCTGAGGTTGTCCGTGTCCTTGCTTGATATGATCCCGAACTTTGAAAAGACAGACGCTGTGGAAGTTAGGAAGTCGATAATGATCGCGTCATCTAGGCGTTGATCAGTCCTTCGATCGATAACCTCGTCGCTCATCTCTCGACTCCTTGATTCTGGTTTCCTAGAAGTGGAACACAGCCATCGATTGCAGCAAGAAATCCGTAGTGGGTTTTGTGTCTGTGCGGGTCTGCCAGGCCTTTCCGGGCAAAGCTGTCGCAAGTGACGCACCGATTTCAGCATCGCGTCCAAACTTGAATGTATATGATAAATCGAGCTCCCACCCTAAGCTTCGGCCGTAGAATCCTGCCGGTCTACTACCGGTATCAACTGCGGAATCCTTTATTGCGGTATAGTATTGCTGGATTTCTGTGGGCACCCCTTCATTGAGGTTAGCCGTCAGTAATTTAACCTCGAAATTGCCATTTTCCATGCTCTCGTAGCGGTAACCTGTAGCGAAAAGAGTGGCGTTCACAAAGCGAGAAGGATTGAACGCCCCATCGACAATAAGAGTATCGGAGTTAGGTTGAGCGTTGAAGAGAAGCAGCGCGGGCTTGAAGTTTCGGTGAAATTGAATGGCCTTAACATTGTTCGAACGAGACGACTTCGTGAGTTTACTTGCTACAGATGGGTCAAGTCCCGCCACCGTAGGGGCGGTGTCAAATGTTCGATAGCCCTCTTCATTTCCTGGTGCATAGGCATAATTGAAGAAAACCAGATGGCGTGTCATATCGCCCTTATTAAACTCGATTGGTCCAACTGGCGCCCCGGAGTGGGCAATGGTCCACTCAAAGTCACCAGCTACAGCAACCGAGTCAAGGTTGTTGGTAACTGGTTGAGCCACGCCGTAACTACCCCCTAAGTAAAGCCAATTGGGATCCATCGACTTACCCATACGAAACAGTACTTCGTTTCTCAGAGCCAAATCGCCGAGATAAAAGCCGGTGTAAAGATCGAGGAATTTTAGGTCAGTTGCGTCCCCACCGATTTCCTTAAGCTGAGACCCTGTGGTAGGGTTGTTCGGATCCGTCATCACATATTGTGTTTTATAGGGCTTGCCCAGGATCTGGGCAAAATAAACGCCTACCTGCTTGGTAAAGGTGGCGCCCGCATTGGCCTTGCGGTCGTCGTATTCAATGGTGAAGAAATATTGGTCCAGATCGTCATACGGGTCGTAGGCACCGAATGTACGCCCTGCCGTAGCGGGAGCATTACCAGTACCAGCTGCCTGACCCGGGTAATTATTCCAATTAGGGTCTACAGGTGATCCTGTCTCAGCAAGCTTGTCGTAACCGAGGCTAAAACCTAGGGTCTGGCTCTTCTGGATATTCACATTGCAAGTGACGCCATCGAACGCTGAGATCTGCTGGGCAAAGGGACGTGTGCCATCGTCAAGAAGCATACCCAGACCCCATTGTCGTCCCCGGCGACCCGCCTCCAGAATGCAATAGTCGAAGGCATAGCGAACATACGCTTTGGTGATGTTTGGTGAGTAAGGCCTATAACCGGGCTCACCGGTGCTTTGATGCTGATTAGCGCACTGCTCGCTGACGGTTGCGCCCGGTCTGCCCGCACAGTCGGCAGGTTGACCGACATTCCCCAGGTAGGCGCGGCGCAGGTCTTCAAAGAGTCTGAGTTCAAGAAATGTACTAAGCTGATCATTAACGCGAGCCTCTCCTGTCAACAGGAAGCTTTGCTCTATGGCCTGGAAAGTGCCCGTGTTTTTTTGGAATGCTGGAGCGGTCTCCGTGGAGCCTCTGAGGCCATAATGACCTGACCCACTGGACCAGAAGGCCTTGGCTGACGGTGTTGGCAACAACGTGAGCAGCAAAAACAGAGCAGATAGTCGCAGCAGCTTCATGAGCAGTATCCTCAAGATTAATCACAAATCAGTTGGTTGTAAGTGCAACCTCTGTACTTGCCGGCAATAACCGGTCTCATCATCAATGTCCGCCATGATCGCATAGAGGTGGGGGTCAGCGGTAGCGGGTTCGAACTTCTTTTTTTCGCCTGTGAGTAACCGGTGGATTGCAGCGCCCACATCGATTCCAATGACCGATCGGTAAGGCCCAGTCATGCCAACATCTGTTACGAAACCCGTTTTATCATCTAAAAGCCGGTGGTCGGCGGTTGGAACATGAGAATGGGTTCCATAAACTAGCGAGACGCGGCCAGTAAGGTACCAGCCGAGTGCCTGTTTCTCACTGGTCGCCTCAGCATGAATATCGACTATTCTAATCCGCACACTGCTAGGTATCTCTTCTAGGAGTTTATCAACAGTCCTGAATATGTCGCGATTACCGTCTTTCATGAAAGCACGACCGATACAGTTTATGACGGCAAGACGCTGGCCATTTTTTGCGGTGATAATTTTAAGTCCTAGTCGGTCGTTATCGACATTGCCCATGTTGCAAGGCAGAATTAAGCGGTCTGCTCCAGGTAGGAAAGAGTAGATCTCGCGCTTGTCGTGCCAGTGATTGCCCATGGTTACGGCGTCAATAGCGAGCTGCTCGGTAAAGTTTCGGTATATCTTTTCTGTCAAACCAAAGCCACCGGCAGCATTCTCGCCGTTAACTACAACGAAGTCGGGCTGGTGCTGCTCACGTATCACAGGTAGTAGCGATTCTAGGCAACGCCGTCCGACCTTGCCCATCACATCACCAATGGCGAGAATCTTCGTCACTTTGCAAAATCCGCGACTCGACTCTCTCTAACAACTGTAACTCTCACCTGGCCAGGGAAGGTGATCTCTTGACGTAATTTAGAGGCTATCTCGTTGGCTAAATCAACACAATCATGATCTGAAACACCAGTAGGTGTGACCATCGCCCGCACCTCATTACCAGCCTGCATCACGTAGGCATCCTCGATGCCTGCGAAGTCTTTGACCAGTTTCTCCATGTCCGTGAGGCGTGTCAGATAGGTTTCCATTACCTCACGTCTCGCGCCTGGGCGTTTTGATGATAGAACATTGGCAGTGTGAAGTACGACAGCATAAGGGCTAGCTTGGTTGATGTCGTCTTCGTGATGCAGACGTATGGCATTAACAACGACTTCTGACTCGTCGAATTTGGCACAGATCTCGGCGCCGATTTGAGAGTGGTGACCTTCCGTATCCTGATCGACCGCCTTTCCTATGTCATGGAGCAATCCACAGCGTTTGGCTCGCTTTACATTGAGGCCCATCTCAGAGGCCATAATGCCGCAAAGCTGTGCGGTTTCGACGGCATGCTGAAGCACAGTTTGCACGCCGACAGCGCGAAACTTCAGGCGGCCCAAATGACGTATGAGCTCAGGGTGCAAGTCAGTGATGCCAACATCAAATGCAGCCTGCTCACCCGCTTCACGTATGATCTGCTCGAATTCATTGGTGACCCTCTTTGCAGTCTCTTCAATCCTGGCGGGGTGAATTCTGCCGTCTGCAACCAAACGTTCTAAGGAAATCTTGGCGATTTCTCTGCGAATTGGATTGAAGCAAGAGAGGATCACGGCCTCTGGTGTATCGTCGATGATGAGATCTACACCTGTCGCTTGTTCGAGAGCCCGAATGTTACGACCCTCGCGTCCGATAATCCGACCCTTCATATCGTCACTCGGCAAGGCGACAACAGAAATAGTTGAGTCACTGACAAATTCGCCTGCCACCCGCTGTACGGCTAAGCTTACAACGGCACGAGCCCGTTCCTCGGCTTCTTTGCGTGTCTGTTCCTCAATGGCGCGCAGACGATCTTTAGCCTCACGACGGGCGTCGTCCTCAAGAGTACGAATGAGCTCGCGCTTTGCCTCCTCCGCTGACATCTTAGCAATATTTTGCAGGGTCTTGCGAGCGTGCTCCAGAGTGGTCGAGCATTCAGCGTTCATTCTATGAAATTTCTGCTCTTCTTTTGACAGCTCCTGTTCTGCAGTTGAAAGGTCGGTTTCTCGCTTTTCAACAAGCTGGAGCTTTTTCTCTAGTTGCTGCTCTCGTTGCTTGATTTTGTTCTCTAGCTTGCTGATTTCGCTACGGCGATTCTTGTGCTCTTCCTCAAATTGATGACGTCGACTGCGCGCCTCATCTTTGGCTTCCCTCAGAGCTTGCTTTACAATTTGATCGGCTTCTTTGCGGGCCTCTTCCCGTAGCTGTTTGGCTTCGTCCTCGGCCTTTTTGAAGACCACAGCTAGTTGCTTTTTGTTGAGGAACACCCCAACTCCAAGCAGACCAAATACGACGCCGACGACAGCCACCAAAATCCCGATGGCAACGTCCACGGAAACTCTCCTTTCGCAGGCCCTATAGGCGAGCCTAGACTTTCATATCAATGCGACCCAATGGGGGTCGACAACTTGGCGATAAAACAACAAGAATAGTCTTATAATGGACAAATTGCAAGACGATGTCAGCTCAATATTGGTGCGCATTAAAAAAACCGGCTAGCCACATGATCGGGCTGAGCCGGTTCTTTCAGGATCGCATTTTGACAAATGTGATCGTCAATACGCTTACTGATTAGTTAGCGTGAACTCAGCGCGACGATTTTTCGCCCAAGCAGCCTCGTCATGTCCGTCAGAGGCGGGCTTCTCCTCGCCGTAGCTGATCGTAGACAGGCGGCCACCTTCGACGCCCAATTGCACCAGGTAGTTCTTTACAGATTGCGCGCGGCGTTCGCCGAGTGCAAGGTTGTACTCAACCGAGCCACGCTCGTCGCAGTGCCCCTCAATTTGAACCACAGCCGTTTGAGCTTTTTTCAAGTGTTCAGCTAGCCCTTGTAGGTTGCTTTGAGCGTCACCATTTAGGCTGTAATCGTCAAATGCAAAGTAGATGGTCTTCGGTGCAAACGACTCTACAGGGGCGGTTGGTTCCGGTTTCGCCACTTCCGCTTGGGCGGCGGGCTGGACAGGTTCCTCAGGCTTAGCCTCGTCGTCGGTACAGCCGAATGAGCCAAACCCGAGCACCAGCGTGGCGACAGCAAGAGCATGTTTCGTTTTCTTCAACAGCATTTGGTCCTCTCCTAAAACCGATTCCTTATGGATTTTAAGTGGTTACTGCGGGCTTCCGTCGTTTGGAAAAACTTCGGAAAGTCAGCGTACTCGACTAAGTTAGAACTGTGCTCTTAACTTATTAGAAATGCAAGCTCCCATTTTTCTGATTTTGGTGCAAGTGGGCTGCTAAGCGGTGCTGCACACCGGAAAAACTACCACTCGACATGAAAATAACGGCATCGCCGGGTGTTAGGTCGGCCAGTAAGGACTTCTCCAATTCGAGATTAGTTGGGAAGCATACCGCCTTAGTTCCGATCGACTGTTGGAGCTGGGATGTGTTCATGCGCTGCTCAGGCGGTATACGCTGGTCCTGTATACATTCTCCGATGTATACGCGATCGGCAAGACTGAGGGCCTCTGCAAACGCTTTTTGAAACACATTGCGTCTCTGGCTAGCACTGCGGGGCTCAAACGCAATCATTAATCGCTTTTGTGGATAGACCGCCTTGAAACCCTCAATGACAAGCCGCACGGCGGTTGGGTGATGGGCGAAGTCCTCGTAAACATCAATACCGGCCGCGCTTGCCAAAAGATCCAGTCGTCTTTGGACATTGAGAAAGGACCTAATGGCCGCTGCAATGCGAGAACCATTTACCGGTGTTTTCAAATCTCCGCGCCGCTGTAGGCTCACAAGGCAACCGATAACTTGCGCGATGTTGGCTAGGTTGTGTTTACCAGAGAGTTGAGTTTGGATCTGGAAGTTGCCGAGGGCGGAAGTTTCAATCGTAGCTGTCCATAGCTGTCCGCCGACGCCATCTGGAACTGCGTGATGGCTAGCGACTCTGACATCGGCAGTGCGATCTAAACCAAGTGTTGAGACTTTAGTGACTTTGTCTGTCAGAGCAGCTTGCGAAATGACTTGAGAGACTCCCGTGTCATCGACATTTGCAATGATGCATTTCGGATCCTTAACTAATTTGGATAATTTAACGAATTGCGACGTAATCGCCTCTAGATTCGGATAGATATCTGCATGATCGTACTCGAGATTATTTAGGATTAAGTGGGTAGGGTGGTAGTGAAGAAACTTCGGTCCCTTGTCGAAGTACGCTGTATCGTATTCATCACCCTCAATAACAAACAACGGACTTGTCCCCAGTCTGAAACTGCGGGGGAAGTTTCTCGGAATGCCACCTATGACAAAGCTTGGGTCTTCACCCAGCTCATGGAGCACATGGCTCAATAGTGAACTTGTGGTCGTTTTTCCGTGCGTACCAGCTACGACACAGGTGGTTCTGTGTCGTAAAAACAGGTCGCCCAGTAACTGTGGGAAACTGGTTGTAGCCACACCCATAGCAAGGACAGCTTCGAGTTCGGGATTGCCGCGAGACATCACATTCGCAATAACCACCAAATCTGCATCCAGGTCCCTGACGTTGTCCGGGCCCAGAGGGGTCTTAACCGGAATATTCAGCTCCGCAAGCATGGTCGACATCGGCGGATAAACACCAGCATCACTTCCGAATACTTTGTAACCGGCTTCGGCACAGAGACCAGCGACCGTCGCCATTCCGGTACCGCCAATGCCAAGAAAATAGATGCTAGCGCCATTGCGTATGCTCATGAAGGAGCACTCCTCTTACCTGATGATTTTTGGGTATGAATTACGGTCTCCCATGTCAATCGATCGCCTTCTATCGCGGCCTCGGCTCCGATCATCATTGGGTAATTGGGTTGGGTGTGACCAAATAAAGGGCTGTGAAACACTGGGACATCTAGACGTTTAGCAAATTGCTGCATAACGAATGGCGCACAGTCCGGAATTTGGGTTCCAAGATTACGGAGATGGCCAACTACCACGGCTTTCACGCCGTTGAGCGCGCCACTTTGAATCCATTGGTTAAGCGCGCGCATGAGACGCGCGGGATGTTCATCCGTATCCTCGATAAAGACGATATGGTCGGCTAGAGATCTTGGAAAGTATGGTGTTCCAATCAAATTGGTAAGAACGGTAAAACAGCCTCCAAATAGTCTTCCCCTCAGGTGTCCTGGAAGGACACCTGTAATCGTGGAGATTGGGATCGAGCCGCTACAGCTACCAGTAAGCCAGTGCTGGAGATTATTGATGAGAGCATCGATATCATCTGTGTTCGTACCGTCAACATCGTTCCAGAGTGTGGTAGCAGGCATCGGCCCGTGGAGCCCACGCCACCCGAGCTGACTATAAAAGGCTGCGTGAATAGCCGACACGTCTGAGAAACCGATTAGCAACTTAGGTTGCAGCTGTGCCAACTCCGACCAGGGGAGCAAGGGTAAAAGGTCACTGGCCCCGTAGCCTCCGCGAGCACACAGGACAAAATCGGACCCGGGCTCCCGTAAGGCTTCCACCAGAGCTTGCGCCCTTAGTTCAGCAGTGCCAGCGCTGTATGTCCAGTCTGCGTCAGAAAGTAATTCATCATATAAAACACCGAAACCTCTGCTTTCTAATCCAGGTATACGGCTCGCAAGTAGGTCCTTAATCTCGCGGCTAGACGGCCTGATAATCCGGAGTATGGGTTTCACGTTTACTCGCCTTTTTTACTGGCATCGATATTTTTCTAAGTATATCAAGAACACTAAGATTTAGACTTTAATTTTTGTAGCTTGTCGGAGTAACTGGGATGAGCGAGTTGGTAGTACCAGTATCGGTGGGGGAGCTCATCGACAAAATCACGATTCTTCGTATAAAAGAGCGAAAAATTGTCGATACATCCAAGTTGGTCAATATCAGAACCGAACTCAAGGCTTTGCTAGATGTTTGTGAGAGTCATGGCATTTCTCTGAATCAAAGAGGTGTTGCGGAACTTGAACAAGTCAATCGGCAGCTCTGGGATATTGAGGATGCAATCCGCGAGAAGGAAGCGAGTAAAATATTTGACTCAGAGTTTATTGAGCTGGCGCGATCGGTCTACCAGACAAACGACCAGCGGGCTGCGATCAAGTCGCAGATCAACAAAGCCAGCGGATCGATACTTCGAGAAGAAAAAAGCTACAGTGATTACAGGTAGTTGATGGGCGGTCCTTGGCGACGTGATATGCCTTGGGGGGGAAGTCCAATAACTAATGTCTGATCTAATTTGCGCCGATATGAGCTCGTGGACCTCAATCGGTCAAATGGCTTTGAGCAGACTAAATTGGAACGGACCCCAGTCAAATTTTCACCCGTAGGCTCTCCCTTACTTCGCCGGTATGCCTGGGGTGTTGTATGCCCTTGCCTTCTCATCTGCACCGTTGGTCTCTTCCTTCTACGCAATCATGAGCTTGCCGAGGCCGAATTAGCCAGCCAGCATTTGGTAGACTCGGTCGGTCAAGATTTAGAGGCTGAGGTACGTTCACTTAGTGGCCAAGCCATAACTGGAAGTCGTTCAAGGCTCTCTGGATTGAAATCCAAAGTAGAGCTGCCAGGTCTCAGGTTTTACGCGCCGGAAGACCTGCATAAAGATTCAGGTCCTACGGTTAGCTTTTTACCGCAAAACTCAGATGGTACGCGAGAGAGTGATTCCTTTCGTGAGCTTCGAGATGGATCGCCCGGATTCTTTTTTCAGTCTCAAAGGCAGCGCGGGATCGATTGGATTGTTGAGATTTCCCTTGCCAACTGGGTAAAAAAACTCAGTGTCGCACTTCGACCGGGGACGCCAATCTTTATTGCCCTCGTCCCATTGAACCAATACGAAGCGCCAGTGGTTTTATTTGACCACATCCGCCCTGAAGTAAACCGCATCGAACTTCAGAAACTCATACAAGAATCATCAAGGACCGGGAGCGTTTCTGATGGTCTCTCACTCGGAGGAGCCAATTACGTTATGCGGGAACACAAGATTCCTCGAATCGGCATACTGAACCCGAAAAAGGAATCTGATTACTGGTCGAAATTGATTGTTTTGGTGCCGCACGCTTATATCTACCGGCAATGGTGGAGTAGCTTTTGGCTGGTGATAGTGGCTCTAGCAATTGTGACTCTGGTAGGGCCGGTTTTGGTGCTTGGCAGTCTGCGGAGGCAATTTTTGGGGTTGCAGCAAACGATCGACGAGTTGCGCGGATTAGGAAAAGTCCAAGCGGACAGATCGCTGCTTGCCAACGAAGGACCCTATTTAGCCGCCATCGCCGATGAGTTTAGAGGAATGTCCAGGGCATTGTCAGAGCAACAGTTACGGGCAAGAACTATGAATCGCGTCATCTCAGAATTAGCCGAATGCTCAGACCAGAGAACAATCATAACGCGTGCCGTTGAACTCATTGGTACACAATGTAGAGCGGAGATCACCGTGTTCGTTCCGGTTGTTGGGAGCTCCGGAATCATTTGGCAAAATCATAAATTATTCGAGATAGACCTAGGTGAATTAACCAATTTAATTAACACTAAGCCAAACAATCAACGGCTTACATTCCAGATACGACCAGGGCCGTCCTCGCTTGGTTTTGTAACCGCGATATTTGCAGAGCCTATGAGCGAAATTATTGAGTCGTTGACCCATTTGGTGTTCGGACAAATTGATAACGCCTTAAATAGGCTATCGGCACTTGAGCGAACTAGTGACGAGAAGTCGAAGTCCAACCTGCTAGCTCATTTAAACGAAGTCGAGAGCTACCAGTTGACGACTCAGACATCCTCAGGGGCAGTTGCCACTTACGCGCGTTCTGTAGACGAGCTCCCAAGTGGGTGGATCGAGTGGTTAGAATTCGATGACCGACGAGTCATCGTGACCTTAGGTAACCTAAGAACTGAAACTGTCCTAGCCCGTCTCATTGCGATGACCGTACGAAGCTCGATTCGTTCCTTAAGTCGACTCGTAGACGGGACCGATAGCGAGCTTTTTTGCCAAATTTCTAAGATCGAAGCGTTGCTAGAAACACTACTTTATGATCAGTTCAAGATCCCTAAGGATCGATGCGAATTTATCATCGCAACTCTGGATCGGAAGTCGAGTCGGCTGGAAGTTGTAAGTCACGAGTTCCCGAGTCCATTAATAGTTTCTCAGTCGCATGAAGGTAACTCGGTGGCTGTTCTTGAGTGTGGGCTAAAGGCAATTGGTCTAAACTTACCACAGAATAGTTCGGTCATATTCTACTCTGACAGCATTAATGGTGCTCAGAACTTACGAGCAGGCATTTTTCAACGATTACTGCGTAGAGGGCTTGAGCAGACCACCGTGCCAGCGGGACGCGCACCTCAGCTCAGAGACGAAATAGCAGCTCTCTGGAACTATTATGTCCAGCAATCGAGTGGCAACGAGCGTGTCCACATTCTATGCCTCAGCGCTCAGAGTCTAGAGTCATATTATGAGGCACCAGGTGCTGGTTCCGCGGCATAGTTTGCTGATATATACTAACCTAAGAATCTGAAATTCTTAGGGGGCAAAGTGCAGGCAAAACCAATTGAAGTAGTTGTTCTGTATGGTGGCAGGTCTACTGAGCATGAGATTTCTTGCCGTAGCGCCCGTTTCATTTTGGGCCATCTTGATCGCAAGAAGTATGTGGTTCATGCCATAGGGATTGCTGCCGACGGAACATGGTGGCAGCAAAATTTAGAGAGCACTCTGGCCACAAAATCTGGACCGCTCCCGGTCTCAAAAAGCGGTATGCAACTTGACATTGGGTCCTTTGGAAGAACGACTGAAAACCTAGTTGTCTTTCCGATTCTTCACGGGACTTTTGGCGAGGATGGCACTCTACAGGGGTGGCTAGAGCTAAAAGAGGTAGCGTTTGTCGGCCCAGATACTTTGGGTTCAGCCATAGGCATCGATAAAGTAGTCGCTAAAAAGCTTGCCGCCTCAGCTGGGATACCGGTTGTCCCTTGGGTAGATTTTCGGGCCCACACGTGGGCAGTCGATAAGTCCGGAATGTGCTCTAACGCTCTAGAAAAACTGGGTTTACCTCTCTTTGTTAAGCCGGCTAAGCTAGGTAGTTCGGTCGGCGTTAGTAAGGTAACAAGTCCGCAAGAGCTTATGTTGGCATGCGAACATGCATTGAAGTTTGACGATAAAGTTTTGATCGAGAAAGGGCTAGAAGTACGAGAAATTGAGGTGGCTGCTCTGGGTGGCTACGAGCCAAAACTATCCATCGCTGGCGAAGTCGTGCCACATGCCGATTTCTATTCATATGATGCCAAATACACTAAGACGGACGGGGCAAGTGTCGTTGTTCCTGCCAATCTCACGACAGAGCAGATGAATGAAGCTAGAGCATTAGCTGGTCAGATTTACGCATCACTTGAATTATACGGGATGTCACGGATCGATCTTTTTCTCGAAAAATCAACCGGAAGATTCTATTTTAATGAGGTCAATACCATTCCAGGATTTACGGAAATCTCCCAATATCCCATGCTGTGGCGAGAGTCAGGTATCAATGCAAGCGATTTACTCGATCAATTGATAGAAAGCGCCATCAGACGCAAGCATGAAAAGCAGCGATTAATGCGTGCAAAGTGACGGAAGCCTAATGGGATTCATTGATGCTTGAGAACCAGCCCGCTTCACTTGCAGCTGCAACCGAGCTCACCGTGAGTTTTGCTCCGGCTCGTCGCAGTTGGGTTGTATCAAGTGCCGTTGTCACCCCGATCGGGAACATCTTGGCCGCTACCGCTGCCTCAATGCCGTGGGGACTATCTTCAAATACGAGGATCCGCTCCCGATTGGCTGGAGAAATATTCATTTGATTACCACAGGCCCAAAATATATCAGGCGCGGGTTTATGCCGGCTCACATCGCTGGCGGTTACTATGGTGGCGACCTCGATTTGATGATCGGCTAATGCTGCCGTGACAAAAGCGCGGCTGGCATTACTACCTATGGCAAACGGTATCGAGCGTGCACGGAGTTGGTTTATAGCGACCTTGACTCCAGGGTAAAGCGAGACAGGACCCGCTACCTTGGTGACTAGCCGCTCTTTTGTGCTAGCAAGAGCGGTAGCCATGCTGGGTTGGCCCAGACTTTTGCTGATCAAATGGGCAATAGTTTTCGTGCTGTGTCCACTAAGCTCGGTCGGTGGCGCGATATCTTGTTGAAACACTTCTTTAGTAGCCAAAACCCACGCTTTTAAATGAGTCTCCAGTGTATCCGCCAATACACCGTCAAAATCGAAAATTACTGCAACTGGTATCATGAGTTCACCATTAGTAATACACCTTCAGATGGCGGGGGGGCTGCCATTTTGATACAATAAAGCCTCAAGTTTACAGGGCATTTATCCCACATTGAAAGAGGTTCTTTCGTGACAGCGAATCCCAAACTTACCCCGCTTGCAGCACGAGCACACAAGCTTTCATTGTTATTTTTGCTACTGATGGTACTTGGCAGTATAGGCCTCGATCAGGTCACTAAGTACCATGCCCAGTCCACGTTAATGGTTTGGTCCGATGCCGAAAATTTATCGTCTTATCGTGGTCAGCGTTATCCACTTTGGTCCAGTGATGGCAGCGACGGTGCGCCGGATGGAAGTCACGCATTCATATCTCTGAGTACGAATTATGTCCGAAACCTTGGTGCTGCATGGGGTGCATTGTCTAATCTACCGGATGTCATTCGAGTACCATTTTTTTATTTGGTGACATGCCTAGCTGTGTTCATCATCTTGCTCTATCTGCGATCAACTCCTGTACATCACCGTTTAGCCATTTTTTCTCTCAGTTTGATTTTGTCAGGTGCCATCGGAAATTTTCTCGACCGAATCAGATTCGGTTATGTCATAGACTGGATCGATGTTCGTTGGAATCTAGCAGGATGGCGTTACGACTTTCCTAATTTTAATTTCGCCGACAGTTGCATCACAGTGGGTGTCTCCCTGTTACTGGTTGATATGCTGTTTTTGGAACGCAAGAGAGAACAGACAGCGGTTGCGACGCCATAATTATGCCGCGGTGGTATATCAGAAACTCCCCAATAAAAGGGGGGAGCTGTTCAGGCAGCTCTGGTCGAATTGGCAAACCTGAAAAAAGGGTTGCTGACGGCCGAGTGTGTATTAATGGCGCCGATCGAAAAAATTCGAGTTCACTCAAGAGGTCGCCGCTTTCATAATGAACGATGTTGATAGTTAACGATTTGGTTCTCGGCCTCTTCGCCCTCAGCGACAACTAATCCGCTAAAGATTCCCTGCATTTGTGACGAAATACTCTTCGGAGAGCTGGGCCTTGTCCCCCGCCTCACGGAGGTATTTTGGTAAAGATTAGTCACTTCCTATTAATTCTGGCCGGGTTAGTCGCAATTGCTGCGCAACCAGCTTTGGCAGGCTTTCGGGAAGTGGCGATGCTTGAATTCATCAATAAAATGAGGTCACAGGAGCGAGCGAGACAACTATCCTTTACTGTGGATTTACATGCCACTTATGCACAAGTCAAAAATGAAAGGGAGAAGTTGCTGTTGGCGCTCGCACTTGGTGTTCAGTACATGGACAAAAATCCACGGCTTGCTCTGCAATTTCTTACTTCTGCAGAGCTAGGACTCGCGTCCAAAGATCCGTTACAGCCAATCGTCCGTTATTATTTGGCGGAAGCAAAGTTTCGCGGTGGATCTTACAAGGAAACCATCGAGATTCTGAGAAACTTATCAATCCATGAATTTGGCGACGCTTGGAACAAGAGAGTCCAGAGTCTGCTCATTGAGAGTTACAATGCAGAGGCTGACTACACTCAATTAACAACGGCTTTTACGGAATTCAGTAAGCGTTACACGTTCAGTAAGCGGCAAGAAGTTCTCGCAAAGATGGCATTTGAAGCGCTTGAAAAAAACGGTGAAAACCGAGTTAATTTTGAAATTCTCGAGGGCCTTGCGGCAAATTACCCAGCTACTCCTGAATCACGATGGGCCTTTCGTAAACTTGAAGAGGCTACTTGCCGGCCCCTCTCGGACGGTGGTTATGCGTTTTCTGACAGGCTGCTTAAGCGCCTAAGTAAAAATGTAGTACTCGGAAACGGTTTGGGCGACTTCTTGGCGGCTTCATTGTTGCGACCGACGGTCGATTCCGCGGGTTCTGTCCGCGTCAAAACAAGTGAAGAAAGAGCAAAGTTCTATAGCGAGTCGCGGTTATTTGGCCTCGCTCGACGGGAGCTTGAGGACTTACTCAGTAAAGAAAAATCTACACGAGATTCTGGGACATATCCGAATATTGTAATCGATCTGGCGAAGGTTAGCCTCAGGGTCTTCGAGCCACAAAGAGCTGTTCGAGTACTGACGGACTTCATGTACGAGCATCCGCGACATATGTTCAGTGGTAGGGCTCAGGAGTTATTAGGCGATTCTTTGCGATATAGTGGCCAAATTCGGGCTGCAGCTGATAACTACGGACTAGCGTTAGGTCGACGTGACACGGCGACGCTGAGGTGGATGCGGTTTTGGAATTTGTACCGCAGTAAACAATACGCCGCTGCATTGGCAATGTTGGATCAACCTGGATATGTGACGCCACGAGAGGGTGATCAAATTCACATAATAAAATATTGGCATGCGCGTATTTTGGAAAACTTAGGCCGACTAGATGAAGCAAAGACTTTGTTTTTGGAAATTCTGCACAGCCACGGCAGCTCGTTTTACGGATTGATGACTGCCACGCGTCACCCTGAGTTAACTACACCCAATCAGAATCCAGAAGCGACTATTGGTTCGGTAGCCAATGAAATTGGTCAGATTACTACCTCGATATCGCTAGCAGCAAAGTCAATGGCCGCTCGCGCTGGAGACGCCACTGGACTAGACACCCGGCCTGATTTGCAGTTGATTGCAGATTTACGGAATGTGGGACTTCGTGATGCCGCAGCCGCTCAACTGAGTAAGTTGCGCTGGTCAGGTTTCGACAAGCTCGGCGCCTTTGCTGCGATTACCAAATTATCTGGTGATCTGGATGACTATAGGCCATCCCGAAATATCCGTTACACTACATTTACAAGTCTCAGAAATCTGCCATCAAATTGGGATGGTTTGATTCAAAGCCAAATACAACACGATGATGAATGGAAAGTTTATTATCCAATAGCCTACGAGAGAATCGTCATGCCTATGGCCAATCACATGCAGCTAAGTCCCTACTTGGTGCTGAGTATCATGAGGTCCGAGAGTTTGTACAACAAGGAGGCACGCTCACCTGTAGGCGCCACTGGTTTAATGCAGCTAATGCCCTATACTGCCCTAAAGATCGCGACGCTTTTGCACGATGAGGATTTTGATATCCGAGAGGTGACAGAGCCAGAGATCAATATCGGTTACGGACTTTACTATCTGGACCGATTACTAAGTTACTACGGAGACAACCCATTTTTGGCGGCGGCAGCCTACAACGCCGGACCGTTAGCAGTTAATCAGTGGCTGGCGACATGTGGCGATTGCTCCGCCGACGAGTTTGTCGACTCGATTCCATATTTTGAGACGCGACGATATGTCAGAGAGGTGATTCGAAGTTTTGACGTTTACTCTCGATTGTACCAGCAGCGACCGGCTATGACCGCGCTTCCGGAAACACCGAGTCAATTGAAGGAGAATGAGGATCTATTTTGATCAGTAGGCATTAAGTGCCTATAGGTCAATGATTTGACGGGGTTTTTGGGGGTGATGGTGATTGCTAAACTTAACCATATGGATCACTGCATCAAATGATGCTCGTGAATTCCATGTCGCCAGCAGATGGGGATGTTCGATGACGGAACAATGGCTATCGATCGTCGAGTATGCACGCACTTTCAAGGTGTCTGATATGACCATTAGGCGTCGTATCAAAACCGGTAAACTGCATGCCATTCTACAGGATGGCAAATACTTTATTCCAGTATCCGGCAATGCAGTAAATCAGAGACCAAATCTGCCTCCGAGACATCCGCAAGACAGGGTAGTCGTTAGTGAGTCTGGCCGCGACGCTTTGTCGGACCAGAAGCTGCCATTTAACAGAGTCGGCAGCGTCTCGATGAGCGAACCTGTGGTTATAAAGTCCAATCAGATTGGCATAAAGCAAGCAACACAGCAGATCAGCTCTGAGTTTGAATCCCATCAACGTCAAGGTGAGATGATAGTGCCAGGGTCGCTTACCCGGCCGTTACTCTCCCAAGAGTCTTCTCTTGTTGATACCAGGGCTTTGTTAGCCTACTGCGAGGCTTCGTTGCGCAAAATTTCAGACAACGAGCGACGTACGGTCGAAAAGTTTAAGAGTAAGCTTGAGACACTAGAGGCTGTCCTTGCCAGTCGAGATTTGGAGATTAAAGCTCTTCGGCAACAGCTCGAAGACCTTCAGCTTTTGGTAAAGATTTTAGAGCGACGCAAGCAGGCTTAAAGCCAAATGAGATTGGCATCACCGTAGCTGAATAAACGGTACCCTTTAGACACTGCTTCGGCGTACATGTCCTTTGCTGCTTCTAACCCAACTATCGTAGCAATGAGCATAAAGAGGGTCGAGCAGGGTTGATGGAAATTGGTAAAGAGGCCGTCTATCACCCAAGGTCGGTAAATTTCGCCATCTTTCGTTGGTCTTAGAAATAAATTAGTACTATGCCAAGAATCTGCTAGTTCGATAAATTTATCAGGATCCTCAGATGCTTTACGGTAAAGCGATTCTAGGCTTCTGAATGTAGTGGTGCCGACAGCTATTACTTTTCGGCCGCTTATTCTGGCTTGGTAGATGGCCTTCGCCGTCTCTTTTCCGACCCGATAACGCTCGGAGTGCATATGATGGTCTGCAATATTTTGAGTCTTAATGGGAAGAAATGTTCCAGCACCCACGTGCAGCGAGACGAAGTGCAGCCCGATCTCTCGTGATCTTAGGCATTCAAAAAGCTCTTCTGTAAAATGTAATCCCGCCGTCGGTGCGGCAACCGAGCCAGTCTGTCGTGCATAAACAGTTTGATATCTATCGCGATCTGCTGATGCCTCAGCTTTGAGCGGTTTTTTGCGTTTAATATAGGGAGGCAGCGGGATAAATCCATGGCGTTCGAGCCATGTCGTGAATGCAGAGGGGGACATATCAAACTCAAGATTAATGAGACTATTTCCAGCATTGTCATCGTAACGTTCAAGTACTGTGGCACTTAATTGTGGCTCAAAATGGACCGTGACCCCAGGTTTAAGCTTCTTCATTGGTCTACCCAGGGCCTGCCAAATAGATCTTGATGGCGACTCAGTGGTTCCGATCTCACTGAGGAGAAACACTTCGATGCTGCCTCCAGTCGGCAAAAGCCCTAACATGCGGCTCGGAAACACCCTGGATTCGTTAAAAATTAATAGCGAGCCACCAGGGACTTCTGTTGTAAGATCAGATACATGCAAATCTTCGGTGGTGCTGTTTTGCCTTCTGACTAGCAGTTTGGAGTTGCTACGACCAGGTATGGGTTCTTGAGCGATCAAGTGTTGAGGGCAAGGGTAATCGAAATCGCTCAGTTGCAACAATTGCTCGTGTAGCTTGCTTTTCTCCATAGCAGAGGACCTCGGATGTTCATTGCCAACCATTGTCAAGACTCCCGGCGCACCTATAGCCTCGCGACGGTGGGCTTGTCGAGGGTCTTGTGGCTGATACTCTGGGTGGTGAGTACCACAAGGGTAACGGCATGTCCGGGAGCGATGTTCGTGGGCCAACTACCGGTTAAAGTTGACGGTAAACGCTCGGGATTAAGACTATTTGCTGTAGATACCCACACTGGCCGCTTGGTATGGCGTTCCATACCTTTGCAACTAGATCCAGTCGATGATCACGGAAGGGTTGTTTTTACCAATGAAAACATATCGTTAACGGACGACGTGAGCGACCAAGACCTGCTGACTTTTAGGGCAGAAGACTTCGGAACTAAACTCACTAGGGGCTCGAAAGCTAGGCCTTGTAAGTCCCGTCAGTTTTTTGAGTTACGTCATGTGCGTCAGGAGTCATTCGCGTACCTCGCCATTTGTGAGGGTGAATCAAAAGCTGATCTACGCGATACGGGCATGGTCGTCTTTGATGATAGCCAGCATCAACTTCAAAGTAAGCGTTACATTTATAAGTTCAACTCCTCCAATCACATGCTTTTTGACAGTATCAAGTTCAGGCGAGAGGACGGAATTTGGGAAGATATCGCTACAGACTCACGGATGTTGATTACTGCAGATACAAAAAATTTTTTTACTCTGCATTTTGACTCCCGCCATATAAAGTCTAAGCTTGAGGAAAAACGAATTGGACCTGTATCGAGCTTAGCCAGGTTATCATTTTTTTTAAAAGTATTGTTCCTGAAGATAAAAATGAGTTTAGCCACCGATGTCGGATTTTTTGCCGACTCGGGTCACATCCCCATGCTGCTAAATTTGCCAGTAGACGCGGGTACCTACTTGAATCAAGGCAGCGGTATTCTCTACAGTTGGATGTTGGCGCCCGCCGTTCAACGAAGTCATAAAGACATTCGGATGCCCAGGCTTGATAGTGAGTTAATTAAGAGAGGCAAAAAAAACTTAAGTGAGGTTGGACTTAAGTTCTGTCGGGGTAGCTCGTGTTTATATCGCTATAACGTGAACCTTATGGGGCAGTTACTTGCGATGGACATTGGCATCGAACGTAGACTTGTGGAAAAAGGTTTTTTCCCATTTTATGTGGACGATGTTCATGCCGCTCGCGACAGCATGAATTGGGACGGAGAGGGCGCTGATACCCCTGGACGATCCGGAATGTACTTTGAGGTCTCCGGCTTATCAAAGGGCGAACATCCTTGGGACTTTTGGCTTAGACTCGGAGCCCCGGTCAATCAAGGCGAGACGTGTCCAGAGGCAATCACAGTTCAAGGTTTGTAGTATCATCCCTCTAAATATAGGCGCCTTGATTAGTCCGTTCCGCCGGGGTTCTTCGCAACATAAGTGTAATGGTCCGAGAATGGAGTTGCATTGCCGGCCTCATCCTGTCCGTCAATTTGCGGTAACCTGGCAAACGGGTATCGCACTGCTTGAGTAATACCCGGTTGGAACTGCCGCCAATAAGCCTCTACCATTTGCGGTTGCGTCGTTTGGAGCTCGAGTGTGACGGTTGGAATTTGACGTTCGTTACCAGCATAGTTGCCGAGTGAGCCAGGGTAGAAGGTGTAGTCCACCACTTTATAATTTTGTGAGCTTTCTGAGATCGCTTTAACCAATCTCTTAGCTTTTCTTTCAGTAGTCGTGAGCGGGCGCAGTATTCCTGACCCTGGACCATCGTAATCTAAAAAGCCAAGGGGCGCGTGAACGGAAAGTATTTTATCGGGTTTGAATCGGTCGATTAGTTGAATCTGGAAGATTGTTTCGACTTCAGAATTTGGGAAGTAGCCAGGAAAGTGTGCCAGCACCTTCTTGCGGTCGATTTGCCAAACGCGGCGAGCTTTGTCGTACCAATCCGCAGTAAAAAAATTGCGATTGAGATCGATGCCGTTAAAGTTGGTGCGTGTTGGGCGTGTCCGTAAAAACCCGTCGGGATTTACCAGCGGAGCTAGGATAACATGCGCGTTAGTGCCGAGTAGATTGCTGTTATCATTCAAATATCTGGCAAATCGGAAGGCTAAATGGATCGGTGTTAGCTCGTCTGCATGCACTCCACCAAGGAGAAGCGTCGTCTCTTGCCCACTGCCAAATTCTGCGTAAATGAGAGGATGTCCTGATCGCGTGTGGAGCTCGGCCTGCCAACGCAAATTACCACAGGGATCGTCGTTCCATTTATATTTTCGGTAATATTTGCGCACCTCGGTGCAGAAAGTTCTGATTGCCACAGCCTTACGTTGCTCCTGCAAGACCGAATCGGCGAAATTTGCCGGCGAAACAAATGGCAACTTTGTAAACATCTGAGATTGGTCTACAAAACTTACCTGTGCGACAACCGTACTTGCCGGAAGTAAAACGGTACCTAACAGTAAAAACGATTTCATGAGTCGACTTAGCGATGACAACAGTTTGGTCCTCTCATTGGCACTTTTCATAAAACCCAGCTCAGGCTGCGGAATCAGTATCCTTACATATGTTTTCGTGGCGGCCTGAGATGCTAAGGCCCTCAGCGAAATACTCAATTCCCTCTCTGTCAAAGCAGTGACCACAATAAATTGAATACTTTAGCTGGTCACGCAAGTACCAGCGGTTCTTACAGTTAGGGCAACTATACACGAACTTACCCTCCGCGGCCACGCGAGTATGTATGTGGACGTCGGGATCAATAGCTAAACCGGTTGCCTCAAAGTCCCTCATTTTCTTGTAAAAGCGGCGGGTATGCCCTGGGTCCAGCATGCAGTCGTAAAGCCACAAATGTGTCAGTTCATGGAATAGTGTGTAAGGTAGTAGGCTGGGGTCTGAACGGAAATATGGTAAATTTAACCGTATCTTATGCTCAAAAAGAAATGCAAGCCCCAGTTTTTGTTTCATCCTGCTGGAGAATTCGATGGTCACCGGCTCAATCAAAGATCCTTCCGGCTGTTGACGGAAATGTGGCAGGAAATTTTCGTAGTAAGTGTAAGCTAGCATACGCAGTTGTTCCGCATCGTATGTGTGCATGTGCCTAACCCATTCAGTCATGCAGACAAACCTTATATTATGTGACGACAACCGTTGGGCCACCGAGTTTTTCAAGAATACGGCCGCACGACGTCTGTTCTAGAGCCGTGCGAGAAGCGGTAATTTAGGGGCTTTCTTATAAGATAGCATGAAGGCAGAGACTAAAGAATCGGCTCCCGCAGTGATGGGTCGAATAACGGGATGCCCTCGTGCAGACCGTCCCATTTTGGTGCGTTTGCCTCGCCTAGTGGCCTTACTGAGTGACAGCTTAAACCACTGCGAAGGAGCAGCTCTTGGGTCTGGTTCAGCACGGAAAAGGGTACAGTCAAAGTGCCGAGGTTTCTCCTGTCGGACAGATATTTTGCAATATTAACAGATATTTCTGGTATATCTTGGGTGTCAATTGCAGCAACGGAAAGACAAAACTGATTTTGCGCCAATGCGTTCTCGAGTCCCTCTAGCTCACCAAGGTTAGGCAACTTCGTTAAGCAGACTAGTGGGTGGGCAGTACTCGGTGGCACAAAGACCTCTGCCCCTAAATTTGCTTGACGAAAATGCTCGAAGTCCAAACTCACCATTTGACGCCAGGGGAAATCCTTCGACCAGAATTTCTGCCCCGATGATTGCAAACTTTGGATCAGGCTTTTCAGTGAACCTTTTCCCCCCTCTTTTCCAGCGACACAGATTAGGCGTGACGACATACAGCCCAATTGCCCCAATCCGAGGCAGTCCTTGGTAACCCGGTCAACTTGATCCAGCGTGGCCGTGATCGGAATGATTGATACCGCTATGCGATGCCCAAAACCGCGGACTGGAAGGTTGGTAAGGCTCTGAATTTTATCAACTGTTTCGGATGTGCCGTAACTCAAGATGGCATCAAATGGTAGCGTTTCTCCGACACCCATGATGCGCCATTGTGGGGGCAGTATACTCAAGCGGGCTTCGGGAAGGCTGGCTAATCCGGTTAGAAATAACGAGAGCGGGCTCCGACCTTTTTGAAACATCGACGGCTGTCTGACCGTCAAATTGAGTCCCGCTAAGTAACCTATGCTGAGAGGGTATAGACCAACCAAAGAGTGATTTTCCGGAAGGATCACGAGCCATTTTTGCAATGTGCCAGCTAAGTTTCCTAAAGCCACCGTCACGGCCTTGACCCATCCATCAAAATCCCCAGGCATGCCATCCGTAAGATCTTGAAGGGCAATCGTCGCTGCTTGGGAAGAGCCTAGCTCCTCAGAAAGTGCCGCGATGACTTCCCTGTCACTGCAGAAGTCTCTTAAATGGCCGCTCAATGCGGCGATCCGACCTGCCGAGAGATGCCCGGCGGCCAGTGGCGCCTTGTGATCGTTGCTGACGAGGGGAAAGTCATGTGAATTGCTGTCCCTGGTAACCGGTACCAGCGCCCTTTCAGCTCCAAGGGAGCATCCCTTTAGGGCGGCTTTGGGTGCCCGCCCAAGTAACCGAAAGGCACCGTTTTCGAGCTCCACTAGGTCCTCGGTGCGGAAGTACCAGGGGTAATCAGTCCGAGCTGGGTCGCGAACCATCAAGGCGCCGCGACCCTTGCGATATGCCGCACCAGGCCGCCCTAGCACAGCCACGTCCACATCTGGGGCAAACCGGAATCTGCGATTGTCTAATTCTAAGATCCGACCATGTGGCACGTAATCATATGCCTGGCAGGAGAGCTCACTCATGCCGTACTCGCTTACGATGGCCTCTGTGTTGATTCGAAAAGCGTGAGAAAGCTCCTGATAGAGGTGGCTTCTCGACACTTCTCGCGTTCGCCCTTTTGTGCCACCGGTCTCAAAAATTACAGAACCCGGGGCCAGGGTGCAGTGAGATCCACTATCCAATACGTTAACCCAGTGAAAAGCCGTACCAAACAACCACAAAGGCCGCCCAATATTTGCTGCAATAACATCAGTGAGTTCGCCTTCGGATACGAACCTTACCTCGTAAATCGAAGCAATCCACGAAAGCATCTGCGCCAGACTACTTTCAGGCCACGCATCCTGATCAGGTACCAGGCTTAGTCCGAGGCGGCTTTCACTTTTATCCAACGGCTGCACTTGATCCAGTATGAATGCAAACCTTTTTATACTTTGTTGCTGATACTGCGCCAATCCCACGGCAGAGAAGTGGGATAGAGACCTATCTTGAGTGGTAGTGCCGCTAGATCTAAAGGTCTTTTCGATTACACCCTGACGAAAACAAGCCTTCGCTCCGTCGCCCCTTAGTGCCTCAATGGGCAGGTACTTAACGAACTCAGTGCCGTCAATCAGTCCGTCTAGTAGTGTGCAACTTGGGTTATTGGCCATGGATTTGTGCTTGTAACAATAATCTTTATGGGGATTTTCCCGGCGAAATTCCTTGGCCGGTGGTAAGCTCCACGGTATAACGTAAAGTTTAGAAGAAAGTCCAACATTTGCAGCCACTGGGTAGCCGACTTGTAGGCGATCGATGAGCTCAGAGTATTTCGTCAAAACCAATCAGTTCGAAGGGCCGCTTGACCTTCTGTTGCACCTGATCCGGGTGCATGAAATTGACATATTCGCTATCGATGTTTTGCTGCTGACCCAGGAGTACTTAAGCTACCTGCGACTCATGCAGTTTGCTGATTTGCAGCAGGCGGGTGAATTTATTGAGATGGCAGCGACCTTGATTGAGATCAAGACGCGCATGTTGCTGCCGGGAGATGAAAAGGCCACTGATGACACAGATGGCGAGCAAGACGATCCTGTGAAGTCCCTGCAGGAGCGGCTGCTGCAGTACGAAATGTTTCGTAATGCAGCGGATCACTTTAGTCAGATGCCTCAGATGGGGGTGGAGATCCAACCCAACAATGAGTGGCAACGTTTAGCGCCGCTTTACGAGCACATAGAGTCACCACTTCAGGGTGACGCGCCAACGTTGGTCGTACTTTACGAGCAGATGCTCAGAGGGCTCTCAGAGCGAAGAAAATCCAAGCATACTGCAAAGTTGCACAGAATAACGGTGGAAGACACCATTGAAAAATTGGCGCGAGAAATCGAACAGGCACGGTTTGCCTTATTCCAGGGTATATATAACCGGCTCCAATCTCGGGACGAACTCGTTGTCCATGTGATGGCCATGCTTGAGCTTTCGAAGATGAAACGTATTCAGGTATACCAAACCGAACTGATGGGACCAGTGTGGATGTACCGCATGGACTGCGATGAGTCGGTCTTGCCCTTGCCCCCATCTGTAGGTTCTGTGGAACAAACTCCAGACCTTGGTGGTAACTTATGAGTCACATGGAAGACGTTGAAAATATAGAAGTAACTGAATTCGACCATTATGACTCATTGGACGATGAGCTAGCTGGTGATCATCAGGTGCCTAGTCCACCCAAGGAGCGACAGTTAGCCTCAATGCGCCTCGAGGCTAAGGTTGAGGCTATTATATTTGCCTCGCAAAGGCCCCTTAAGGCATCAGATATACTTGACATTCTTGGTGATCCTACGGTAGGCGAGGGGGATATTCAGCTCACGCTGGATCAGTTAGTGACCCAGTACGAGGATCGGAGTGGTGGTTTCCGTCTCCATTATTTGAAGAGGCTCGGATATCAATTTCAGACCTCCGAGTCTGCTGGTGCAATCATGGAGCGCATGTTCGCGTCTCGCCCTCGACCGATTAGCCGGGCTGCTCTCGAGACTTTGGCAATTATTGCGTACCGGCAGCCTGTCACCCGTGCCGAGGTTGAATTTATTAGAGGTGTCGATGCCGGTAGCATATTTAAGACGCTGCTTGAGCGAGATCTCATCAAATGTGTAGGCCGCAAGGAGATTGTTGGCCGCCCAATGCTTTTTGGCACAACGGATCAATTTCTCACCGTTTTTAATTTAAGTAGTATTAAAGACTTGCCACCACTTGAGTCGTTCCAACCATCGAGGGAGATGGTCCAAGGCGCCATGGCGCGGATTGAAGGCGGTAGCGCTGACGATTTAGTCGATGTCGAAGAATATATTGCAGACAACACGCGCGGCGAGTATGACGGGGACGATCTGGCGGCTACCCTTACGGGAAGTCACGACCAGCTTGACCTAGATGAATCAGTAGCCGGGGTTGCCGATGGAGCCAATGAGAATTCAGAAGTGGTTGTCCCAGATGGGGATAGCCTCTCGCCGGGAGGCGGAGACCTGGATACGTGAAGGCCGCGTCGCAATTAATGGCGATCTGGTAACTGAGCTTGGGCGTAAGATTGACCCGGACAATGATCAGCTGACAATCGATGGCAAGCTGGTTGAAGCGGCAATGCCACCTCGGGTTTATTGGATGCTGAATAAACCGGACGAAGTTCTAACGGCCCGTCACGACGGTTTCCAACGCACTACAATTTACGATTTGCCGCGTCTAAAAAAACTACCTTTCCTGGTGGCGCCAGTTGGACGATTGGATTACCGAACCGAGGGCCTGCTTTTGCTCACCAACGATGGCGAGTTGGCAAACAAACTGACCCACCCTAAATTTAAGGTGCCACGTCAGTACCATGTTCTGATCACCGGCAAGCTGACTCCTGATGAAGAACAAGCTATAGTCCGGGGGATTGAACTCGATGACGGCCCGACTGGCAAGACGGAGCTCAGGTATGCACATGGCAAAAACCTGGGTGGATCGCGCGGCAGTTGGTACGCAGTCACCGTGTTTGAGGGACGCAATAGGCTTGTACGGCGACTTTTTGAGCATTTTAATCATAAAGTGGTTAGGCTCATTCGCGTTTCCTATGGTGATGTGAGACTGCCCGAAGACCTAAGCCCCGGTGAATATAGGCAACTAAGTTCGGATGAAATCCGAGCGTTAAAGAGGCTCACCGGGCTGTAATTTTTAGCCCTGGAGTCAAAATGAAACTAGCAACTTTACACGATGGCAGCCGCGATGGACGGCTTGTGGTTGTCAGCCGCGACTTGTCTGTTTATGGCGATGCCGGCGATATCGCACCCACATTACAGGCCGCTCTGGATCGCTGGGAGTTAATTCAGCCGAAATTGCATCATCGATTCGAAAGCTTGCAGCGAGGCGAGGGAGTTTCCGGTCGTTGTGACGCAGTTAGATTCATGGCCCCGTTGCCAAGGGCTTACGAATGGATCGATGGCTCTGCATACGTCAACCACGTGGTGCTTGTGCGCAAGGCTCGCCATGCGACGCCACCAGAGACGTTACGTACTGATCCTTTAATCTACCAAGGTGGCTCGGGCGTGCTCCTAAGTGCTACGGATGACATCAAACTTGCCGATCCCAATTGGGGGTTAGATTTTGAGTCAGAAGTTTGTGTAGTCTTGGGCGATACCCCACAAGGTACCAAAAAGGGCGAAGCGTCTAAACATGTGAAACTCATCATGCTCGCCAATGATGTTTCTTTGCGTAATCTTATTCCCGCTGAACTTGAGAAGGGATTCGGATTCTTCGGGTCGAAACCTGCGACAGCATTTTCACCAGTTGCAGTGACACCTGACGAACTCGGAAGTGCTTGGGAAGGTGGGCGTGTACATCTACCCTTGATTACCGAGTACAATGGTACTCAGTTTGGCGATCCCAATGCTGGACCTGAAATGCATTTTTCCTTCTTTGACCTGATCGAACACATTTGCAAAACGCGGTCATTTACCGCTGGTACAATCTTGGGCAGTGGAACCGTATCCAATGAAGATCGTGCGCGGGGATCGTCGTGTTTGGCAGAAAAACGCATGATCGAGAAGATTGATACAGGTGCGATGAGCACGCCATTCATGAAATATGGCGATACTGTTGGTATAGAGATGTTCGATCGACACGGCCAAAGCATTTTTGGTCGGATTGCCCAAAAAGTTGTGCCATTTAGTAAATAGCTCTAGGGCCCAAAATGAAAAAAGTCTGTTTACCACTGTCGCTATTTTTGGGAGTTGCTCTTTTCACTAATGAGATCGCGGTGGCTGAAGAGTCAGTTCTGGATGGTGAAGTTCCGCAGTTGCCAGCTGAGGCGGACCAGATAGTTGTAAGTCCATCAGAGGCGGGCATTGGGCTAGAGCAAGAATCTGTCGAAGACCAGCCGCTTCCTGTCGATCGTTCAACGAACGATAATGGTAGGTGGATGTTCAACGGTGGATTTGGGGCTTCGGCAGAATATGTTTCTGGCCAGGCGACACTGGGATACTACTGGGTGCGATTCGTTGGTGTTGAGGCTACATATTATTATTATCAACTTAATTCCGAGCAGTATTTTGCTGCTCAGGTGGGACCAGAAACCGACCTTATGGTGCGCTTATATAACTCCACTATGGTTACGCCTCTTGCTGGTCTGGGAGTAGGATTCACAAGATGGCATCGTCGTTATCTAGGGGAGCGCTTCTCGGAGGGAGGTAGCCTAACAGCTAACGTGCTTTTCGGAGTGGATATTGCCTTGAGTCGTCATTTTGGTATTCAAATCATCCGCAAGAATACCAATTATCTTGGATCAATTCCGGTTAGCTTCACAGATCGCCAACGCGATGAAGCGAGGTCGACCTGGTACACGAATATCGGCTTCCGCGTCATGTTTTAAATCTGTTGTGATAGCTTTGCGTTAATGCGCCCAACCACGCTGAACCTTTGGTCTGCCAATACCTTTTTGGGATACCCCGTCTACCGGGAGATACATTCCATCGGCCATCTTCAACCAACCGTTTTCCTCCCAGGTCACGGGGTGATCACCCTGCTCCAAGCTAGAGACCGGTTCTCCGTTTGGAGCATTCATAATCTGGATGCCCCCTTGTTTGACATAGCGGACTCGTCCGTCTGGTCGCGGAGTTAGGCCAGAGGTTGAAGTTGCCGCTGACGGTAACTGATTTGAATTACTGGGAGGAGAAGTTTGCATTAGCGCTGCTGCATTTGCTGGGACTGCAGCCACCGCCGGAATCGCGTTATTCGCCGGGGGTGATGGATTCACAGCTGCGTTTAAAGGTACGTTGGCTACCGTATTGTTCAGAGCAGTCCCGTTTGCTGTAGGAGCACCGTTAAGCGGAACCGCAGCGTTCGCTTGAGTCCCACCTGAGTTATCGAACATACCATTGTTGCCACCAGAGGCAGTATTGACACCTTCAGCTGGTAGCGCGTTCGCAGCTGGGGGCTCGCCGCCAGCATCGGCCGTATCGCTATTGATTTCTGCGCTATCACCTCCAGGACTTTCGGCGTTAGCAAAGTTTTCCTGGCCATTACCCTCGGCGGCATCGTCTTGGCCCAAATTTCCGCTTTCTCCACCCTTATCAGCCTCTAGATTTTCTTCGTCCCCTGATGTGCCGGAACATGCGCTAAGCAGGCCCACGGCAAGGAGGCAGCCTATCAGCCAAAGGATTGTGGAGCCGGTATATGGATGCCGTCTCATTGCGAAACCTCCGTGTTTCGCTGTTAGTAAAAATATCCGCCAGTCCTAGTTTTCGGCTGAGCCCACTGAAGCTTGAGCTCTGCCCCCAAATTCGATGTTGACTGACTTCAAACTAATTCAAAATAGGATATACAACTCAGGTGGTTATGCTTGGGGTCGTCGATACACTTGTGTTGCGGCGGCCTGATCAGTCGGCATTAAAACGATTTGATCTATGTTGACGTGAGAGGGTCTGTTTGCGGCAAACATGATTGTGTCGGCAATATCTTCAGCCGTGAGTGGCGTCATTCCCGCGTAAACTGCGTTAGCTTTTTTCGGGTCCTTGAGGCGTACTAAGCTGAATTCAGTTTCCACCATTCCAGGGTCAATTTCGGTGACTCGTATTCCTGCACCAATTAATTCTAATCTGAGGGCGCCGCTGATCGCCCGGACAGCATGTTTTGAGCCGGCATAAGCAGCTCCTTTCGCATATGTCTGCAACCCAGCAATAGAGCCAAGATTGATGATATGACCGCGCTGTCTTGTCACCATATCTGGAAGAAACGCTCGAGTGACTTTTAATAGACCGAGCACGTTCGTGTCCAGCATCGCCTCCCAATCGGCGTCTTCTCCAGTGGATACGGGATCCAGACCAGCAGCTAATCCTGCATTGTTAATTAAGACATCAACGCGGCCAAAGTTGTTCACGACATCACGGTGAAAATTTGTGATCGACCGACCGTCCCTGACGTCGAGCCAGCCACTCCAAACCTGCGGAGAGCCGAGACCCTCCAGTTCACGTGCTAATGAAGCAAGTCTATCGGTACGTCGTGCCCCCAAGGCTAGCCTACACCCATGGCTTGCAAAAGCCCTTGCACACGCGGCACCGATCCCCGAGCTAGCGCCTGTTATGACTACGACACGATTTGCCATTGTATAAGCAGTCATAACATTTACTTTCGCGTAATTTTCACCGCCCGATCGGCCCCTTCACCAACGGAATTCGAGACAAAACCAGCATCAACGATTTCTTGATGTTGGATGCGCCGGTAGAAACTATTGGTTGGCAGTAATGTGATTTCCTGCACAGAACTATCAGAACGCAGCGTCGCAATCGCCTGATTTACTTCGGCCATAGCTTTGTCGGTGAGCTTAGCCGTCTCCTCGTCGCTCTTGCGTGGACGGCGTTTGTGTTCTTGCTGAGGTCCTTGTTCTTTATGATTTTTGAAGGGTCTCTGGCGGTCCCTATCGGGTCGAGAAGGTCTTTCGTTACGGGTGCGGAATTCGGGTTTTTCGTGTTTACCGCCCCTATCCCCCTTACCTTTACTCCCACTCAGACGATCAGATCGGCCAGTGCGAGCATCACGGCTGCCACTACGAGGCAACGGGGGAGGAGCATATTTGCCAACGGGAGGGCGGCTACCTGGTACAAACTCTTCAACTCTCTCAGCGCCGTGTGCCCATGAAAGGTAGCGCAGGAATAGATGACTGTTGCTCGAGAAAAAGCGTCGTATGGCGCCTTCTATTGCATCCCAGGGGCTGCGATCTATACCCGCCGCAACTGGCAACGCAGGCAAGTTTTGATCCGATTTGATTTTGAATAGATCTGCGAGATCACGGCACATGGCAACAAAGGCTGGAACGACCTCGACTAGCTGTTCGTGGTCTATCTTTCGGTTCGATGTTAGCTCTGGGAAGCGATCGCTATACCACTGACAAAGCTCCGAAACCAAGCTTTCGAATGGCTGAGTAACTTCTGCCTGCTGCGTCGCGCCGCTGGTGAGACCTGGCCACTGTAAAGGCGGTGTACCTGCCCCCTGAGCTCTCTCCAGACGCTCTTGCTCGAGGCAAGAAAACAGGAAGTAATCGACGTTAACCTCTTGACCACGAGCGGCAATGACTCGCTGTTTCTTAGTTATTTCGACAGTAGGTTCGGTTGGTTGGTTGGTGTCCAAGGTGTAATTCTTTCAGTTGTTTATGGTGTTAGCGCCAGGAGCTTGGTCCCGGCTTGGATTGTGGAGTAACCCGCTGGTAGCTCCACATAAGCATTGTTATCAATCGAAGCTGAGAAGTGAGCGCTTCCCTGCTTGGGTGAGATTTTCAGGCCGTCGGCATTTAAAATGCCACGATAAAAGCAACGCAAGCTTTCAGGCTTAGTTAGGTCGGTTGAACACTGCACAATTTGCTTCTTTGTAGGTGCCAGACCGCTTATTGCGGTGAGCACTGGTCGTCCAAAATAGTACCAACCAGTGCAAGTAGCCAGGGGATTTCCTGGTAAACCTAGCCATACATGTTGATCGCGTATTGCAAGCATCACCGGCTTTCCAGGTCTTACAGCAACTTTGTGGAAAAGGATTTTAAACCCCAAAGTCCTGACAAGTTCGGGTATGAAGTCTGTGTCGCCGGCCGATACCGCCCCGGTAGTTATTGTCATAGTCGAGCCAGATGAATTCCCTAACTCTTCCTTCATTCGCTTTACCGCAACCGAGAGTTCATCTCGCAAGTGAATTGGTTCACTGGCGCAACTCAGACCTAATTTTTGGAGGGATGCCTGCAAAAAATACCGATTGGAGTTGAACATGGCGCCGAAGGGTAATTGAGATCCAGGGCTTACAATCTCATCCCCGCTGGTGGCGACGATAATTTTCGGTGGCTCAAACGTTAGCAAAGTTTCATGACCAAAGGCTGCAGCCAGCATGATTCGCTCGGGATCGAGCAGAGTCCCGCTGGCAATTATTTGCTCACCTTCAGTCAGATCCTCTCCTGCACGACGAATGTTATCCCCTGGTTTAAGTTGACCGTTGAGCTCAATACGACCGTCGCTTCTGACTTTCACTCCCTCGTGAGGTACAACGGTATCGGCCCATGGGGGAACCGGACTTCCTGTGGTTATGCGGAAGCAGGTGCCGGATTCGCGGGGTGAAGTCCATGAGACAGAGGGGTTTGCTTGGGCCTTTAATAAGCCCGACACTTTGAGTGGGGTACTAACTAATTCATCCCACCGGCAGACATATCCATCCATGGCGCTATTACAGAAGGGGGGGGATGGTATGCGAGCAGCTAAATCAGTCGCTAATATACGACCCAAAGCATGCTCAAGCTGCACGGAGCCAAGTTGGCTGCTGCGGGGCAGAGTTGCAATGATTTCAAGCGCTCGCTCGTAACTAATCATGCACATCCACCGGGGCGCGACGATCTTTACAAGCATCCCCTAGGCTCTTTAGAGCATGCGGAAGGAGATCGCTCAGTATATCTAATTGCTCACATACCGCTTTGGGATTTCCTGGTAGCGCGAGCACGAGGACGCGATTTTTGACCCACCCTCCACAGCGGCTCAAATAGGCATTAAGTGAATAGCGTAAGCTTTCCCGACGTAGTAGCTCTCCAAAGCCAGGAATGGAGTAATCTGCAATCGCATCAAGGGTTTGTGGGGTGATGTCGCGGCTACCAAGGCCTGTACCGCCAGAAATCACTAGAAGATCGATCTCACCAGAGCACGCAATCTCGATAGCTCTACCTAATTCAAGGCGATCGTCTGCGACAATCTGGATACCTTCTACTCTATAGCCATGCAATTCCAGCCAGTTAGCTGCAGCCGGCCCACTAAGATCCCCGTAGATACCATCAGCGGCACGATCGGAGCTAACTAGCACTTTCGAAGTACGTGATTCAGTCATCCCGGCTCCACTCACCATGTTTACCTCCCGACTTGTGCAACAGACGGAATGGTCCCACCGTTGCGGCCGGATCGACAGCCTTGATCATGTCATAAATGGTAAGACCTGCAATAGATGCTGCAGTAAGAGCTTCCATTTCGACCCCAGTGCTTCCAGCAGAGTGGGCCTGAACTGATAATGAGAACTGAAGTTTGTTCGGATCCAAGACGATCTCGATTTCGACTTTGTTAAGAGCGATTTGGTGGCATAAGGGGATAAGCATGGAGCATTGCTTACTAGCTTGAATCCCCGCAATTCGGGCCGTTGTTATGATCTCACGGATGCTCTCTGCTTTGAGAGCAGCACGACAATCCTTCGAGATCGAGACGCATCCGCCGACTAGGGCCTTCCGTGCGGTGATAGCCTTAGCACCGATATCGACCATCCTGGCGTTGCCGTCCTGACTCAAATGTGAAAAATCACCCATGCACGAGAACCCACCGCAAACCTATTCTGGTGTATCTAATTCAACCACCAATAGTGCGGAAAGTGGCGACGTTACCGTAGTTTCCGACGTCCAAATAGTGCCGCT
This sequence comes from Deltaproteobacteria bacterium, assembly GCA_016874735.1. NCBI lineage: Bacteria > Pseudomonadati > Myxococcota > Myxococcia > Deltaproteobacteria bacterium. The sequence goes on along the minus strand of VGTI01000003.1, from coordinate 57,259 downwards.
CGGGCTTTGTACCAATTAGCTGCTGGACATTCAAGGCGACAGCCTCGGGAGAGGTCATGTCTAGCGCTGAATCTTGGTCGCCAAACAAACAAAGTTTCAGGTTGCCGCGGGCAGTAATCCTTAACCTATTGCAAGTATTGCAGAAGTTTCCAGACAGTGGGTTTATTAGTCCAATTTGGCCGGACCAAAATGGGTGTGCATAATTAACAGCCGGCCCCTCGGGATTCAGGTTTTTCGTATCTTGGTTGACCCTCGCGTACCCTCGCTCGATTAATAGGGGCTCAATGTCCGTGCCGAGTATTCTCTCTCGAGCTGCGAAGCTATGATTGAGGCCAGTATCCATCAACTCAATAAATCTAAGTGTAATTGGAGTCTTGGACACCCAGTCTAGTAGTCTAATAATACTTGACCGAGAACCATTTACCGATCGCATTAACACTGTATTGACTTTGGTCTTGATTCCTAGGGCCGCTGCTTGTTCGATGAGTTGAAGGACTTTTTTTAATTCTTTGCTTTTGGTGAGTTGTAGAAACTCATCCTCGTCGAGGCTGTCGAGACTGACATTCAGATGGGTCAGTCCAGCATTAATCCAAGGCTTTAGATCTCCGATGAGCAGTCCATTGGTAGTTATGGCAATAGTCTCGAATCCCATGGAGTCAGCGACAGCGACAGCCTGAAGACAACTACGATGGGTTGTAGGTTCTCCTCCGGTGAATCTAACTTTTCGAAATCCTAGACGTCTAAAGCCGCCTAGTAGGGTGGTTATTTGCGGCAGCGTCAAAGTCGCTTTATGTCGATACCACTGCGGATATCCTTCTGGTAGGCAATACGTACAGGCCATGTTGCATGCCTCAGTGAGCGAGAAACGCAAGTAATTAAGCCTTCTGCCTCGAAAGTCGAAGAGTGGCTTACCGAAATACTGACTCATGTCACTCAATGTATTGGCATTGACTAGCAATGGATCTGTCAGGCCTGGGGTCTCTGACTCAAAGTTTAGTAGTAGATAAGTGGACTCGCGGATTGCAGAACGCACGCTAAAGGCACCGTTAGCAAGCCGAGTCAAAATCGAGGGAAGGGTAGAGGTGGACCACATAGACGGAAAAGGTAGGGGATCACCGCTCGCGTCGCTAAAGGTAACTACGGATTGTTCAGTCATAGGACCAGCTGCCTGGAGTAGTCTTAGTAAATGGCGTTGACGCACTCCTAACTGGTCGATGGCAACCACCAACACCCGCGGGTTTTTTGCGTGGATCAGTGCCGTAGCAATGCCGGTGAGGGCAGATCTCGGGATTATCGAGTCAATTGCAGATTGGTCTGTCACTATCCTCAACGGCGAGGTTCGTGGTTTGACGGCGCACAAAGAGAGTTCGGTTTCGTAATGACTTTTCTGCGCCGGGTCATGGCAAACAAGTAGTACTTCGGTTGCCTGTCTACCCAACAATCTCAATGTCCGGACGATCAAGCTGTCTTCCCCCGGAGGACGGTAGAGTCCCTTGTCACTGCCAAGGCGACTGGACATTCCCCCACAGAGAATCGCTAGGGTGTAATTATGCATTAACATAGCTGACTAATCCGCCAGCCAGGTAGTAAACAGGCTGCTCAGTCCAATTTGCAACGATCGTAGCTGCCTGGAAACTCAGAAGTCCTGACCTACAATAAAAAATAACTGGCCTTGGAACCACTAACTGCGACCGAAGTTCGTTTATCTGTGACAGAGGCACATGGGTGTGTCCCGGTATACCCTCGTCCCGCCCATGCTCCAATCCCTCACGGACATCTACTAACAGAGCACCATCAGCCAGAAGGGATTCGATCTCACCCTTATAGATCTCTCTAGCCATTAGCCCCAAATCTCCTCAAAGTGCCGGTTCAATCGTATGTTCATGGCACTGACTCCAGGTCACAGTCCCATCATCGTAGTATTCTTTTTTCCAAATGGGAACGCGCTGCTTGATGGCATCGATCACAAACCTACAGCCGCGGAATGCTTCGGCCCTATGACGTGATAGGACGTCGATGTATACGGCGGTTTCACCGATGCAGAGTGATCCCGATCGATGCCACATTCGCACACTAAAGAGCTGAAAGTCGGTCATAGCTTGTGCAGCAATGCGTCGCATTTCCTTGAGTGCGAGAACTTCGTATACCTCATAATCTAGCCGAAAGACCGATTTGCCATGATTGACGTTCCTTACTAATCCCTCGAAACACACAAAGCCACCAGCCGAACCTGTTAATGGCAAGCTACGCCGATGCACGGTTGAATCGATAGGTTCGGGGCTAATGGAGCAGCTTATGTGACCAGATAGGTGGTCGAGTTCCATGCTAACCTCCAGCGACAGGTGGTATGAAAACTATGAAGTCATTTGCTTTTAGTGGATGTGACGCAGTCGTGAACTCATCATTAACGGCGACGCGGACGTCTGTTAACGCCAAGGGGAACGCATATTTTCCAGCTAATTTTAGATATAAATCTCCAGCAGTGGACCCAGTAGGAACTAGAAGGGATTCCTCAGAATGCCCAACTAAGTCCTTAAGTAAGGCGAAGTAGCGAATTTTGACTGACATAGTCATTGTCGAGCTCCGTTTGATACCCCTGAGGGAGCTAAAGTACAGGTGCCAGAAGTCTGGCAACGTTTCCGCGAAGCGCAGCGACAGCCCTTTTCAGAGGTTTTGTTGGTCTAGTCAGCTCGCGGCAGGACTGGAAGTCCTTCTCAAGCATCTTCGCCACGCGCTGATTAAAGGCTTTACCATGGAATAGAACCATAGTCTCGAAGTTCAAATATAGGGCCCTGTTATCGAGATTCATGGTGCCAATCGCAGCCAAAGAGTCATCGACCAAAATTGCCTTTTGGTGCATGAAGCCAGCGGTGAAAAGTAAAACTTTGATTCCACGCGATTGAAGCTCGGAAGCATAGGAGAGTGAAACCCAGTGAACAAACGCATTATCGGAGCGATAAGGTAACATTAAGCGCACATCGACGCCTCGCAAGGCAGCCAATTCCAGAGCGTGCATGATGGCCGGGTCAGGCACAAAATATGGAGAAGCGAGCCAGAGACGCCTTTCAGCTAAATTTGTTAATTGAAGAATAAATAGTAAGCTAACGACGGTCTCATCTGTAGGGCCTGTAGGGACAATCTGGACTATACTTCGATCTTGTGTAGCATGGTCTTCAACATTTAAAGAGGCCTTGGCAGTCTGCAGCTTTAGCTGTTGTCCGGTTGCAAAATACCAGTCTTCAAGAAAAACATCTTCTAGCTGCGTAACTGGAGCGCCCTGGATCTGTACGTGGGTATCCCGCCAATAGCGAAGTCTTGTTTTTCGGGATTTTTTCGCTGCATATTCTTCGCCAACATTAAGGCCACCAGTGAACGCGATTTCGCCGTCAACAATGACAAGTTTACGATGGTTGCGAAAATTCATTTGGAAAAATCGCTTGAAAATGAGGATTGGCAAAAATCGCTCGACATTGACCCCTGCCTTTTGAAGGTCACGCAGGTAGTCCTTGGATAACCAAAAGCTGCCCATGTCATCGTAGAGCATGTAGACAGCAACCCCTGACCTTGCTTTTGAGATCAGAAGCCGCTTTAATTCAAGGCCAAGCCGGTCCGAGCGCAGTATGTAGTACTGAACCATCACATAGGATTTAGCTGCCGAGATAGCTTGGAATATCGATGTAAATGTGTCTTTGCCGTCAACCAGCAGTGTTGCATACCCTCTCTGAGGTTCGAATACAGTGCCGAATTGACGCAATACAGTGGAAAAAATTCGATAGGTATTTCGAATCTCCGCCGGCAAAGTAGCTGGGTCAGGAGGCGCCTCTGGCAACATTAAGGCACCAGCATCAGCTAGCTGCTGCTGGCTGGCGCGGTGGCGCCGCACATATCCCTTAATTCTATAGTCACCAATCAGCAGGTAGGCTGGAACTGCCACAAAGGGTACCACCGCATGTAGCAAAAGCCATGCGATTGAGGCCCCAGGTGACGCCCTATTGCTAACGATCTTAACAGAGTTGTAGACGGCCAATCCATAGATGGCTAATCGAACCACTCCAAAGACATTGGTTGATTCAATCAGGGGCATCATCCGTTACTGCATACGTCGCGCTAGGCTCAAAACTCGTGCACTAGCCTGAGATAGCTCCTCCACCTCAGTCCATTGCGTGCCGTTGTCACGTTGAAAAGTGTAGGATATGAGCTCATGATCCCCCTCGAAAGCATCAACAACATCGGCGACGGCTTGCCGGTGCTCAGCGCTCTGGGGCTTTGCTGATCGGAGTGTTTTAGCCGCCAACGCTAATACACCAATTGCATCGTCTTCTTTTTGATCGCGAAGTAGTGGGATCAGCACATCAATAGCAGTAATGAGATCGCTGGTGGTATCTTTTTGGCTTCGCTTTATGACGGTCATGAGCGGGTCCAGTCAAACAAGTTCAAAGTTTGCGTCGAAAAAATGCCCGATTGAGCAAGCAAAAATCGGTTGAAGTCTAGGCGATAGGAGACGAAAAAGCAATTGCGCTGCCCTCCACATAAAAATCACCGCCTCTAGGTTTTGGCGTTGACACGAATGGTCCCTCCCTGTAGAAAGACGACTCCCTTGATCGGGCCGTTAGCTCAGCTGGTAGAGCAGTACACTTTTAATGTACGGGTCGCTGGTTCGAATCCAGCACGGCTCACCAGGTCCAGGGAGTGTGAGTAGTGTACGTCCCCATCGTCTAGCCTGGCCCAGGACACTGCCCTTTCACGGCAGCGACGGGGGTTCAAATCCCCCTGGGGACGCCATCCTCACGTGCGATAGTCAAAAAGCCGAGATTCAGCCCACGCTGAGTCTCGGCTTTTTGTCATTGGGGGCGCAAAAAAGTGTTATGATTGTGGCTATATAACATCTTCATAGCACACCGGATTACGTAGAGTAATCGGGCGCCAAGTGAGCCAGGATGGATCCAACTTTCGATAAAGCGGTGATCGCAGCCGTCAGCAATAGAGTACATAAAGTGCCAACTGTGGATGTCGCTCTGGCCCAGGTCGGTGGCCTGAGCCAGCCGGTCCATACCTTGTACGGTGGCGCTCAACTATTCAAGAATGGCTCCTTGGCGAAATTGGGCGATTTGGCTAGGGGCCATTTTACGTCATGGGTAGACAGTGACCGTGCTTTGGTGTCAATTCTTGACCTAGAAGAAGATCGAGAAACGCCGTGGTCTACTGTTTACGAAAGTGTCGTAGGCCGCTTGCGGCATAAACCGATCGAGGATTTTAGGATCGATTTTGAGGATGGCTATGGGGCAAGGAGTAGCGAAGAAGAAGACCTAGATGCAATCAGGACGGCCGCCTGTCTAGCTCATGAAATGGAGGCGGATTTCTTGCCGCCCTCATTCGGTATTCGAGTGAAGGCATTTTTGCCCGAGACGGTACAGCGCTCAATCCGGACTTTGGACCTTTTTATGACGCAGTTCCTTGAGGCGACCTCGGGAGTACTGCCATCAGGGTTCGTTGTGACGCTACCAAAGGTTACCCACAAGATACAAGTGGGCGCAATTTCGGATCTCCTCGAATTGATAGAGGGACGTTTCTCTTTAGCTCGTCGCTCCATCCGAATTGAGCTGATGGTTGAAGGTCCTGAAGCGCTTGTGACGGAGCATGGTACTAATCCTTTAAAAGGTATAGTCGGCGAAGCCCAGGGCCGATGTCGGGGGGTGCACTTTGGCACCTATGACTATTCGGCGGCCCTGGACGTCAGTGCTGAGTATCAATCGATGGATCATCCCGCCTGTATCTATGCTTTGCTATCAATGAAAGCGTCGTTACATGGCAGTCGCGTTTGGCTGGCCGATGGTGCAACGAATATCTTACCGCTGCCTGTCCACCGTGAAATTGGAACCCGCCCTTTAACGGTCGGTCAGAAAATAGAAAACGAAGCTCAAGTTAAACGCGCCTGGCAGCAAAGTTTTCGCGCAGTTCATAACTCTTTAAAGCTAGGGCTTTATCAGGGGTGGGATTTGCATCCCTACCAAATCGGTATTCGGCTTGTAGCTCATTACGCATTTTTCCTACGATACCTCCCATCAGCCATGCAGAGGCTAAGTAGCTTCCTCGCCAAGGCTGCACAGGCGACAGCCATAGGGGGCACGTTTGATGATGCTGCAACTGGCCAGGGGTTGCTGAACTTTTTTATCAGAGCTCTTGAACTAGGTGTAATTGGCACGGATCACCTAAAACAAGTTGGAATCACGTCCGAAGAATTGATGTCTCGTTCGTTTATAGGGATCGTTGAAGGGCGGAGGAATATGAAATGAAATATTGGTTACGCATGACCTTTGCTACTTTTTACTCATTAGCCTTATCCTGCACTCCTCCAGCACCGGCGCCTCCAGAGACTGGAAAGAAAAAACCTGGCACCTCATCTCCATCCGGGGCAATGGCACCTGTCCAAGGGACGGCCACTCAAATCGGCACAGGAAGTATGGGAGCGGGTACTATTGGTGCCGGATCATCAATCAATTTGCCGCCTCCTACACAGGCCTCGCCGGCTGGAGGTAATGGCAGTCTCACAACTGGCATGAGCGCAATCTCAAGTTTGATTGGAACTATCCAAGGCGGTGGTGATTTTAATGCGATATTTGGTTCAGTAACTAACCTGATCTCTGCATTTACAGGTGGTTCAGGGGGTGGCGGCACATTGTCAGGTTTCGGTAATTTACTTGGTAGCTTGATTGGTGGTCAACCGACTGTGGCTTCGCCGACCAGCAATCCAACCCAAGTAAGGTGAGGTGTGGTTTATGATTTTTGATTCTAGACAATCCTATCCTAACTTTGTCTGGGCGTTAATGATCGTCGTGTTCGGTGTTGCCTGCAAACCAGCTCAGTCCAAACGCTCACCCGTAAAGACTCTTGATAACGTAGTCGGTGCCGAGGATGCGGCAGTGAATCATCCATGCGGATTAAGTTACGATGGACAAACTGCATTGCCTAAATCAGCTGAAGTCTTGGCTGGTGCACTGACAATAAACAGTCCAGGTGATTCCACCCTTAAAAATGCGGTCATAGGTGCATTAGAGGCGATCCCGCGCCCACTTTTGGCTCTATATTTTCAAGTATTTCGAGGTCGGATTGAAATTGGCGACGCTGCAAAAGAGTGCAGAGCCGCACCTTTGACAAATGCAGAAAAACCTTTGGTCAACGATACGAAAAGACCAAGCTCCTGCTGGCTAGGCTCGGGGGGGGGTCTCCGCATGGTTCTTAGTCCAGAGGCGATTGTTATCAGGTCTAGCTTAGTTAGGCTGTTTGCCTATTGGCACATGGAGTTTTTCATTCAGGGACTGGTTCGTGATGGTGTGCCGGGGGCATTCAAAACTGCCGAATGGCAGACCTATGCGCAGGGCTTCAATCAGGAAAAAATGCGACTCGCTAAGGGGCTGCTTACAGATGTGGCCGCTGCTGGCTTAATGACAGATAAAAGATTGCAAGATTTTAGCCGCAAAGATCCTAACGCTTTTGCTAACCTCGTTTATGCCAATACGATTGATAGCTATTATTGCTCAACTGGCACTAGGGACGAGTTCAAGACAAGATTTCCTGCGACCTGGGCCATATTTACTGATTCTGGGTCACCCTTTGGAATTGCAAAGGAGCTAGGCACGCATGGCGATGAGTTCTGATTAGTTGACTGGACAATCTTGCCGATTGCGAAATGGATCTTGAGCCCATGGGTCAGTATTGGTGCGGACGGTCGGACTTGAACCGACACGGGTTACCCCACTGGCTTCTAAGACCAGCATGTCTACCAATTTCATCACGTCCGCAACTGGCTGACTTATGAGCGCCCTGCAACATATAGCATCACGAGGCTTTGCTCAAGAGTCAGTTCTATAAAATGCGACTACTAAGTCTTCTGTTCTTTTGTCCAGGAGTCTCGGAGGGTTACCGTTCGATTGAATACCAGATTCCCTGGCCTGCTCTCCTGATCGAGACAAAAATACCCCAACCTCTCGAACTGAAACCGTTGTGAGTAATTAGCATGAGCTAAACTCGACTCCAATTTTGCAGCAGCAAGGACCTTCAATGAGTCGGGGTTTACACGATCCTTGTAGTCTCCATCTTTAATGCCACCAGGATTAGCGACGTTGAAGAGCCGATCATACAACCTGACTTCAGCCGTTACGGCGTGGGCAGCCGCAACCCAATGAATGATGCCCTTGACCTTGCGCCCATCAGTCGGATTTTTGCCGAGGGTCTCGGGATCATGGGTGCAGCGCAACTCAATCACCCTACCGTTACTGTCCTTGATGACTTCGCGGCATTTTATGATGTAACCGTATCGTAGCCGAACCTCTCCGCCAGGCACTAATCGGAAATAGCCTTTCGGCGGGTTTTCCACGAAGTCGTCAGACTCAATGTACAATTCGCGAGCGAATGGTAACTGACGGCTACCTAGCGATGGATCTTGCGGGTGATAAGCTGCATTGAGGTACTCAACCTTGTCTATTGGGTAGTCTTCAAGGACAACTTTTATTGGCTGTAGCACACCGAGTACGCGCCTGGCTGAGCGCTCTAGATCCTCGCGAACACAGAACTCTAAAAAGCCCATGTCCACTGTATTGGCTGCCTTGGAGACACCAATGCGCTCGCAGAAATCACGGAGAGCGGACGGCTGGTAGCCCCGCCTCCTCATACCCGAAATTGTGGGCATCCTAGGATCGTCCCACCCACGGACCACGCCCTCGGTGACTAGCTCCTTTAGCTTACGTTTGCTTGTCACGGTGTAACTCAAGTCAAGGCGTGCAAACTCAATTTGCTGTGGTCGTGGAGTTTTAAACTCACACTCGACTAGAAACCAATCATAAAGGGGCCTATGGTCTTCGAACTCAAGGGTACAGATGGAATGGGTGATGCCCTCAATAGCGTCAGAAATGCAGTGAGCAAAGTCATACATGGGATAAATACACCACTTGTTCCCTGTGGCGTGGTGCTCCGCGCGACGGATACGATAAATTGCTGGGTCCCGCATGTTGATATTGGGAGATGCCATGTCAATTTTAGCACGCAAAATATGAGCGCCATCTTCATGCTTACCGTTCCTCATTTCGACGAGAATTCTGAGGTTCTCCTCGATGGGTCGCTCTCGGAAGGGGCTGTTTCGACCAGGCTCAGTGAGCGTGCCTCGATTAGACCGAATATCCTCGGCACTTTGACTGTCTACGTAAGCTTTACCCTTGCGCACCAATAGTTCTGCACATTGGTAAAATTGTTCGAAGTAATCAGACGCGCTAAATAAGCGTTCCTCCCAATCAAAACCTAACCATTTAACGTCAGCCTTGATTGATGCGACGAACTCAGGGTCCTCTGCCACAGGGTTTGTATCATCAAAACGCAGGTTGCATTTACCGCTGTATTCGGTAGCTAAGCCAAAATTAAGACAGATCGATTTTGCATGCCCAACATGTAAGTAGCCGTTCGGCTCTGGCGGAAACCGCGTATGGACTCGCCCACCGAACTTGCCTGACTTATTGTCTTCGTTGATGATGGAACGAATAAAATTCGATCCCGGTGTCTTTTCGGGATGGTTCATACTGGCCTCGTCCGGTGGCTGATCTCAGGTGAGTGGGACAACATCGACGTGCCAATTATAGGGTAGCGCCAAAACTCTGTCAGGTTGTTTTCGCCCGGCACCTGATAAGTACCGACCCAACGCGAACTTCGTCGGTTGGGCGGACAATGTGCATACCTTGGAGCCGCTTGCCGTTCAGGAAGGAACCATTTGTCGATCCCTGATCTTCGATGAATATTTCACCGGAATCATTGACCTTCACCAGGAGGTGCTTCCGAGACATCTCGGGGTCTTGGTCGAACTTTGCGAAGCTCGAAGCGCGCCCTATGAAGAACGATCGCTGGTTAAGCTCGATTTCGTCCTTAGAACCGTCACCATAGGTAACATTGAGTACGATTGAGCCCGTCTGTACCCCTTTAAGTTCGCCTTCTATTAAGGTGTCTACTAAGCTCACTTTTGTATCGGTCATGCCGCGTTGATCGCGACCTTTAAAGATGGTCGAGATATGCCTCACCCTAGATTCCTGTTCTAATTCGAAACGAAACGAAGTCTGACCGATCGTAATAGTATCGCCCGGGTTTAATTTGGATTTAACGACGCGTTCGTTGTTTACGAAAGTTCCATTGGTGCTGTTCATGTCGAAGAGATGGTAGCTGCCGTTGATGTTTTGAATTTGGCAGTGGGTAGAAGATATTTCGTGATCGTTGACGATGATGTCGCCTTTTTCTCTGCCGAAAATTGTAGCATCCCGGCGTAGTTTGATTACCTCGCCAGGTGTTGTCGACGAAAGTGCATGTAGCACTCCCCGTAGATCTTCATTTGGGTTCTTACTAGCCATGGCACCTCGGGCTGACCTAGTGTGAGTATCGGAACATATATTGCCCGACTTAAATCGGCCTTTTTCCTGTACAGATTTTTCGTTAGCTTTTTTGCCTAACAAGGGAGGACACCATGGCTGAATCACATGCCGAACCCGTTGATTTTTCGGCTTTAATTCTCGGATTTTCGTCGGCGGCGTTACATTACTTGGGGCTCGCTCCGGCACTGGGCAAGGGACCGACGATAAATCTGGCTCTGGCAGAGCAAAACATTGAAATCATTAAGATGCTCCAAGACAAAACTAAGGGAAACCTAAGTCCAGAAGAGGCGAAATTAGTCCACCAGCTGCTCGCTGACCTACAGGTCAAGTGGGTGGAGGCCTCTCGTCCCTGATTAAGGGACCTCCGTCCTAATGATTGATCCATTCTATGCCGATGCCTCAAGTGCGGGAAATGGTCCCGTAATGTCGGGCGGGTGGGTTTATGGACGTCAATTTATACGATTTCAGCTGCCAAAAAGCCCTCTATCAGGGACTGCAATACGCCCGTAGCTTCGGTCACCAAGCGCTCGAGGTCGAGCATGTGGCTTTAGCCCTGCTGCGCGCTGGCGGCGTTGAATTATCTGTCGCATCGAGACTGCAGCGGCATATAGAAGCCTACCTAAGCCGGGCCCCGCGAGTGTTGGGACAGGTGAAGGTAGTCTTCGGAACCCGCTTGGATCAGGCCTTAGATCAGGCCGAGGCTCGGTCGAAACCTAAATTAGTACCTGCCCGAATCCTGTGGGAAGAACTTCAAAAGCAATCGACCCTGATCCAAAACTTCACGACAAGGGCTGCAGAAGAGGCAAGCGCCCAGAGTATTAGAGACGCCGCCTTTGAACCGATGGTTACCCGACAAGCTTCTGGCGAGGGTGTAGCGACAAGCAGCGGTAAGGCTAAACGTGAAGTCGAGGTTCCGATACCGCGGAAAGAGGAAGATGAATTTGATCAAGAGTTGCGACAGTACACTATCGACATATCGGCCACTGCGGAGCGAGGTGAGTTAGATCCGGTAATCGGTCGTGACATGGAAGTCAGACGCGTCCTGGAGATTCTCGGGAGAAAAAAGAAGAATAACCCACTACTAATCGGTGAGCCAGGTGTCGGGAAGTCCGCAATAGCTGAAGCATTAGCCATAAGGATTGCGTCAGGCGCCGTACCTGAAAGTATGCGCGGCAAGAGAGTTTTCTCATTAGACCTAGGCGCTATGCTGGCAGGTGCGAAGTACAGAGGTGAATTTGAATCCCGTATGAAAAACCTTCTAAACGCCGTGGCTTCGCTGAAGGGCAAGATCATTCTCTTTATCGACGAAATTCACATGCTCGTTGGCGCGGGCAATCACGAGGGAAGCGCAGATGCTGCCAACTTGCTAAAACCGGCTTTAGCACGCGGAGAATTACAGTGCCTGGGTGCGACAACTATCGATGAATATCGAAAATATATAGAAAAAGATGCGGCATTAGAGCGTAGATTCCAGCCAATAAATGTCGAGGAACCAACCGCGCAAGCTGCTCTGGCGATCCTACGTGGTTTAAAGAGCCACTACGAGATTCATCACGGTATCCAGATTGCCGACGAGGCGCTTGAGGCAGCAGTATCACTATCAGTGAGGTATGTCCCACAAAGGAAGCTACCCGATAAAGCGATCGATCTTATCGATGAAGCTGCAAGCCGTCTCCGGTTGCAGGTGGACAGCGTACCAGCAGTTTTAGATGAACTAGCATCAGAAATTAGCCAAATTGAAGTGGAACGAAAGGCTATTAGCCCACAGGATAAGGGTCAAATTGCTGCTCTTGCCAAACTAGAGGCGAGACTAGAAAAGGCCCAGCTGGCGCATGCCAGTTACGACGAAATTTGGCGGTCACATCAGAATCTCTTACAGCGACTTCGTGTGGCCGAGAAAAATCGTCTTGAAGGTGTAGAGCTCTATCGTAGCGCTCGTTCCAATTCAAACTTTGATTTTGCGGCGCGTTTGCAATTCGGTGAGTTGCCGAAGCTGAGTCGGGAGACCGACAAGATCAAATTAGAGCTCGATCGCTTACAACAAGCGCATAACTTTTTACGCCGCATAGTTGGTGCTCGTGAAATCGCTGAAATCATCGCTCTCTGGACTCGCATTCCAATTAGTAAACTTATGGAGAAGGATAACAGCCGGCTCTTGACTTTGGAGGCTAGGCTAGCCACCCGAATTTATGGGCAAAATGATGCATTGTATCGGATTGCTCAAACGCTCAAGAGAGCTAGAGTCGGTGTCAACGATCCGAGGCGGCCCTTAGGAGTCTTTCTCTTTCTCGGACCAACCGGTGTCGGAAAAACTGAAACGGCCAAGGCTCTGGCGGAGGAGCTTTTTTCTGACGAGTCGAAAATTATACGAATCGATATGTCAGAGTTCATGGAGCAACACCAGATCGCGCGACTGATTGGAGCTCCGCCCGGGTATGTTGGCTTCGGTGACGGCGGGGAGTTGACTGAGGCTGTCCGGCAGCGACCTTATGCAGTCGTTTTATTAGATGAGATTGAGAAGGCTCACCCTAGAGTTTTGGATCTGCTCTTGCAAACTTTCGATGACGGAAGACTAACAGATGGCCGAAGTCGCCTAGTGGATTTTCGTAACACGCTTATCATCATGACTTCTAACTTAAGTTTGGATCGCATCGTGGATCCAGAACGTGCCTCCGACGAGTCAGTCCGAAGAAACCTGGCTATGAAACTACGTCCAGAGTTTGTCAATAGAATCGATGAGGTAGTTGTATTCAAGCGCTTAGGTAAGGTGCAGTTGCGCCTAGTCCTGAAGCGGTTGCTGGGGGAGCTGAACCTGCGCCTAGCAGACCGCCAATTTATAATCCGTCTCGGGCACCGGCTGCAAACAAGGCTACTGACAACTGGAGCCGAGGACATAATGGGTGGCCGCGCGATTAGGAGAGATTTTACCAGATTGGTAGTCGATGCCGTGTCAGAGCGGGTGTTAGCATATCCTGGGTTGGCAAACGGAACCTGGCAGCTCGACCTAGACCGGGGTGGCAGAGCTGTTTGGACCTATGACCACCGTCGGGACTATTATTTGCCACCAGCAGGTTGAGAAAAATCTCATCGCAGTTGACACCTGGGTACGCCACAATATATTTAATGCCTCCACAGAGTGGAGCGTAGGTCTCTCCTGATAGTGGGGCGTCGCCAAGTGGTAAGGCACCGGATTTTGATTCCGGCATTCGAAGGTTCGATCCCTTCCGCCCCAGCCAATCTAATTTCATGTATTCCTGGCACAGAATCAAGCTTACCTGCCTCTTTTGGAGCTAGACATGGACGCAGAGTTAATTGTTTTCTCCGGCAACGCAAATCGTCCGTTGGCTGAGAAAATCTGCGATTGGCTAGATATGCCCCTAGGTGAGGCTGTTGTATCCCAGTTTGCCGACGGTGAGACAAGGGTCGAGCTCAACAGTAACGTTCGCGGTCGAGATGTCTTTATCGTTCAGTCGCTATCGCGACCAGCTAATCAGCACTTGATGGAAGCAATGATTATGGCTGACGCCGCCCATCGCGCTTCAGCTGCTCGTGTTACACTTGTGGCCCCGTATTTTGGCTATGCACGACAGGAGCGAAAAAGCGCCCCGCGTACACCAATTTCAGCCAAATTGGTCGCCGATTTATTGCAGACGGCCAACTTCAATCGCGTTCTCACCCTGGAACTGCACACCTCTGCCATTCAGGGTTTTTTCAATATTGCCGTAGACCATCTATATGCCAAGCCAATCTTCAGCACTTATTTTCGTAGGATGGAAAATCTCGTCGTAGTCTCCCCGGACGCCGGGGGGGTGGAAAGAGCTAGGGCGATGGCCAAGCACTTTAACTGTGGGTTGGCGATCGTGGATAAGCGTCGTGACAAACCAAACGAGAGTGCCGTGATGAATATCATCGGCGATGTAAAGGGTAAAAACTGTTTAATCATTGACGATATAGTGGATACGGCAGGTTCATTGACTAAGGCTGCAGACGCTCTTTTTGCTGCCGGCGGACTTTCTGTACGAGCAGCTATAAGCCATCCCGTGCTGAGCGGTCCGGCAATAGAGAACTTAGAGCGCTCTAAGCTAGAGGAACTGGTAGTCACCGACTCGATTCAGCTGCCTAGCGAGGCTAAGAAGTGTTCAAAAATAACCCAATTAAGCATAGCTGAACTCATGGGTAAGGCCATCCGTCGAATCCACAACGATGATTCCATTAGCGCTTTGTTCATATAAGCAATTGAAACTAAAGAGAAAAGAAAATCCTCTGCGAACATAGTTGAAAGCTTTTCACCTTCCCGCTATAAGACCTGCCTCTATACTGTTGGAGTTGTGTGATGTCGAATAAGAAAGATGTGTCCATTGAGGCAACGCTGCGTACTGGTTTAGGTAAGAGCTACACTCGTAAGCTGCGCCGTAATGGCAAAGTACCTGCTGTCCTGAATGCCAAGGGCCAATCCACATTGTTGGAGCTGGATCCCAAATTGCTCTCAAAAGCTTGGCGTGACTGCGATAAACAATTTGATCTGTTGGTTGACGGCAAGAGCCAGCGGGTTCGTATTACCGAGCTCCAAGTCGATCCAGTCAAACGCTTGGCATTGCACGTCGATTTGGCCCCCCTGACCTAAGTCGTTGTAATTATGAAGTTAATCGTTGGGCTTGGTAACCCTGGCCCGAAGTACAAAGAGACTCGCCACAACGCTGGATTTCTTATGGTTGATCTGCTTGTGGCTAACTCTGGTGCCTCGTGGGAAAGTGGGCAGGCTAAATTCAACGGTGACATTGCCAAGGGCATTGTGTTAGGGCAGGCGTGTGTATTTCTGAAGCCGATGACCTTTATGAATTTGAGTGGTCGATCGGTAGGTGCGGTCCAAAGGTTTTTTAAAATCAATCCCGAGGACACAATCGTTTGTTTTGATGACGTTGATTTGCCGTCAGGCAAGGTACGAGCTAGGGAAGGTGGTGGCCACGGCGGTCACAACGGTGTTAGAAGCATCATCGAAGAGACTGGAAATAATAATTTCCATCGGTTGAAGCTGGGTGTCGGGCGTCCGCCCGACAACAGAGATACGGCAGACTGGGTGTTGAGTGAGTTGTCAGACACAGAGTTAAAAGCTCTGGGCGAGGAGATGCGGTCCGAAGTTGAGCTTCGGTTGAAGCAGATTTTCGATAAGCAAAAGTGAGTAACTCTCTTGCTGGCAAATAGTTTGCTGGCTGTTTAATCCGAAAGGGAGATGGAAGTTGTTAAGAGAATACGATTTTACGATCATCACTAAAGGGGATCTCCCGGAAGCCGAGGCTCTAAAAGTACTTGAAGGGTACGAAGCCTTGATGATCAAGGACGGCGGACAGATTCTTAAGAAAGATGCTTGGGGCAACAAAAAGTTGGTTTATCCAATAAACAAGTGCTTCCGTGGCAACTATGTAAATTATGACTTTGTTGGGACGCCGGCGAACCTTGCCGAGATGGAACGCTTGATGCGCATTGATGACAATGTCTTACGTCACCTTGTAGTCAAGTTGGAATCAGGGGACGGTGGCATTGACGTAGAAGCCCGTAAGGCCGAGCTCGCGAAACAAGAGCGTGAAGCTCGTGAACGCGATCTTGAGCAGAAGCGCCGCAAAGAATAAATTGGACTGCCGGTTGGGGATAAGGTCATGAAATTAATCTTAACGCAAGAAGTGTCGAACTTGGGTTCGATTGGCGACGTTGTTAATGTTCGCAATGGCTATGCACGTAATTTCTTGTTGCCTCGCGGCCTAGCCGCAGTGGCTAACGAGGAAAACAAAGCAGCTTTGGCTCATCACAAAAGGGTGCTGGACAAGAAGCGCGAGAAGGTGCTCGCTGCAGCTAAGGAATTAGCTGCGAAGATCGAGAAAACCTCCGTAACCGTTGCCAAGCAGGTCGGGGAAGATGAGAAGATTTTCGGCTCTGTAACGGTCGCCGAACTGGAAGCTCAGCTGCAGGCCGAAGGGCTTAACGTGTCTAGGAAAGACATTACCATTCTTGAGGAGATCAAGAAGGTCGGTGTTTACACAGCTCAAGTTAAGCTGCACAGTGAAGTAGTTCCTAAGTTCAAAGTTTGGGTCGTTGCCGCTCAGTAACATTCGTACCGTTAAGAGTAGCTATGACAGCACAGGTATTGGCGCCGCCACATTCCCTTGACGCCGAGAAGGCGGTTTTAGGGGCTGTTCTTCGGGACGCGGACGCCTTTAACCTGATTGCAGATAAACTTTCTGCTGAGCAGTTCTATCTCGACGCTCATCGCGACATTTTTGAAGCGATGTGTGAGTTGTATCAGCAAAATGAACCCACAGACATACTAACAGTTGCCGAGCGACTGCGCCGTGGTCAAGCCGATGACGATTTTCTCGGGCCGGCGTACCTGGTTGAGCTAACTGAGAACTCACCGTTTACTCAGAACGTAGAGTACTATGCTCGAGTAGTCAGCGATTACTATTATCTCAGGAGGATCATCGACGCCTGTCAGACCACCGTCAAAAAGGCTATGGCCTATGATGGCGAGGTCTCAGGGTTCATTGAGGACATCGAAAAAGAGTTTATAGCTATCGCTAATCAGCAGGATACTGGCGGTATTTCTACTACTCACGAGGTTCTTGATAAGACTATCACTGAAATCGAAAATAGGTTGAACAGTGATGGTCAGATGACCGGTGTGCCGTCTGAATTTATTGACTTGGATCGTAATACAGGTGGATGGCAGCGAAGTGACCTCGTAATCTTAGCTGCGCGTCCAGGTATGGGTAAGACCGCTTTTGCTCTAAACTGCTGTATCAATGCCGTTAGAGCAGGAAAATCGACGGTCGTTTTCACACTTGAAATGTCGAAAACTCAGTTGATGGAGCGGATAATCGCAAGTGAGGCGAGGATTGACTCATCACGAATGCGGAAGGGCGATCTGAACGAGGAAGAATTGGATAGGTTGATGCATGGCACGCGAGCGATTGCGACGATGCCTGCTGTCCTTGGTATAGACGAGACACCTGGTATCTCGCTGCTTGAATTGCGCTCGCGCTGCCGTCGTTTTAAAAAGGAGCATGGACTCGATCTGATCGTCATCGACTACCTGCAATTGATGGGGCCGTCCGGAACAAAAAAGTATGAGAGTAGAGAGCGCGAGATTTCTGAGATCTCTGGGGGACTGAAGGCGTTAGCCAAAGAGCTCAACGTTCCTGTAATCGCACTTGCTCAGCTCAATCGAGGGGTTGAAAGTCGGCCGGACAAGGTGCCCAAATTGAGTGATTTGCGAGAGTCTGGCTCGATGGAGCAAGATGCCGATATGATACTATTTTTGTATAGGGACGAGTATTACAACCCAAACTCAGAAGATGCGGGCAAGGCGATGATACGCATCGCCAAGAACCGACATGGGTCCCTGCAGGACATCTACGTCGCCTTTGCCCCAAACTTTCTAAAATTTACGAACCTGCAGCAGTCCTAACCGCGTATTCCAGCGTTCAAACATTGAAGCCATAAAGCTTCATTTTTTTTCGCAACGTGTTGCGATTGATGCCAAGTATTTTCGAGGCGTGTACCTGATTGCCACCAGTACGCCTTAGGATCTGTCCTAGTAGGGGTTTTTCTACTTTCTTCATGATCAGTGCGTGGAGATCCTCGGGGTAAAAGGTCCCGATCTGATCCAAGAACCTACTGATCTTTAGTTCTACAATGGACTCGAGCGAGTGTCTATCCAGCCGATTAGCGAGCTCAGCGTCAATCTGACCGAGTCCTTCGGGGCGACTAGACTGCGCAGCACCGTGAACCTCGGGCATTTCACGGGAGGGTTCCGCAGTTGCGGCTAGAGTTGAGTTCTGCGCAGACGCGCGGACAGGATCCACAAGATAACTCCAAGATTTTGACCAACACTGTTGGCAGAGGCCATCAGATGGTGCCAATTTCAGAGAGGAATTTTGTAACAGTGGGGTCTAGGAAGTGTCAACATTCAAGAGGCATATTTTTTTCGTAAAATGTACTGGCCGGTCCCTTTTCCTCAGCCACAGACATGATACGATAGACAATGTACCTACCCCACCGCGGCTTACCCTTGCCCAGAATTCTTTGATGACTTATTAATTCCTATGCATTGAACCTAGAGAATACTTGGGAAATAAGTCATGCAAGCAGATCAAAACAATACTCAAACTGACCCTAGCATCCCGAAAGACGTTCAAAACAGCTCACATCAGGTGGACTCTGGGGAGACGAATCCTCAGTCAGAACCAGGTGACGATGAAAGAGCGAAACTGCAAGACGAGATCAAGGACCTGAAGGATAAATATGTTCGAGTTCATGCTGACATGGAGAACATGCGACGTCGCCAGGAGCGAGAGCGTTTAGATTTAATGAAATTTGGGCTTGAGACGATTTTTAAGGACCTGCTTCCCGTGCTCGATAGTTTCGAAAAGGCGATACCCGAAGATTGCAGTGTCAAGGCACTGACAGACCCTGCCAGTGTTGAAGCGTTTGCGGAAGGAATGATCATGGTCCGCCGTCAGCTAGTCGAAGTCTGCTCTAAGCATGGTCTAGAGCCCATCGTCGCAAAGGATGCACCATTCGATCCGCACTTGCATCAGGCAATACAGCGAATTGATTCTGCGGATGTTAAGATCGATACCGTTGGAAACGAGTATGCTAGAGGATATCAATTGCACGGTAGGCTAATTAGACCAGCTATGGTGAGTGTGCTGACACCATCTGGTGGTTGAAAAATCGGTGCCAGCGAAATGAAAGAGTCCAATCCCTCCTTGAAACGGCTGCGTAGTAAGCAGAAGCGGAAACAGAAAGCAGCCGCCCCTCCCAAGTCTCACCCCCCTAGAAATGAAGATCGACAATCCATCAATGCTTTTTGCGAACAAACAAGTTTAGAGGAAATCTCTTTTGAATCTTGGCAAAAAACACATTCCGACCTGGATCTGCATGTGCCGCTTTGGATTAGTCATGAGTTGGCTCAAATTGGTGGAGAAGTTGTTGTCCGCTGTTCGAGAAGCGTTAAGGGCAGCCTTGAGAGTGAAAAGCCAATCAGGCAGCCTGTATCTCTCAGTGTTCCAATCCCTCCCGGTACGATCGATGGTAGTCGTCTCACATTTGCAGGCATCGGCGACAAAGATGCCGAGAATTTAGGCGATTTGATAGTTATTATTCATCTTAAGTAAAAGTGAGTTCCCTCCAGTCAGACTTCGGTCCCCAGAGAATTTTACACCTAAAAGAATTGTTGGCCTCAAGCTCACACGAGATGGTGCCGATATCGTTGATGCGAATACTGAATCTACTTTTGCGATTAGCAACTAGTAAGGAGAGCCTTGGATGACCGGACAAAGCAGTAACCAGCTCACCGACATCAACACCGAGATGCCCTTGCTGCCGCTTAAGGATATCGTGGTATTTCCCCACATGATTGTGCCAGTCTTCATCAACGAAGATCTGTGCATTAATGCTGTAGAGCATGCACTAGCCCATCAGCGAAAGATTTTTTTATCAGCCTTTAAGGTCGCTGGTGAACAGACTGATAGTCTTAACTGCTCTCTAGAAGCTCCATTCGATGTGTACGACACTGGTACTGTTTGTTCGATTATGCGCACGAGGAAGTTACCAGATGGAAGAATGAAAGTTCTAGTGCAAGGCATATCGAAGGCCGAAATTTCGGGCCTGATTTCAAGCGAGCCGTTTCCTTCGGTGCGTGTGAAGGTAATCGAGGAGCCGGTCATTGTAAAGAATACCCCGGAAATCGAAGCGATGATTCGGGCAACGCGAGAAAATTTGGAAAAAGTTGTGAGTCTCGGTAAAGTTCTGTCACCAGACATCTTGATGGTCTTGGAAGATGTGACAGATCCTGGACGCTTGGCTGATTTAGTGGCGGCTAATCTCGGACTAAAAGTTCAAGAAGCGCAGGGGATTCTCGCGGTTTACAACCCAACCGAAAGACTCCGTGCGGTTCATCGCTTTTTATCTCGCGAAATCGAAGTTTACCAGATGCAGGTGCGTATTCAATCTCAGGCCAAGGAAGAGATCAGCCGAATGCAGCGCGAGCATTATCTGCGGGAGCAAATGCGAGCGATCAAAACTGAACTCGGTGATTCCGATGGCAAGGAGGAAATTGAAGCGCTATGGAAGAAAATGGAGGACGTTAAACTAAGCGTTGAAGCCAAGGAAGAGGCTTCTCGCCAATTGAGGCGTCTTGAAAGAATGCACTCAGATACTAGCGAGGCTGCTTTAACGCGGACGCACGTCGAAACAATTTTAGCGTTACCTTGGGAATTACGCACAGAGGACAAATTAAACCTCAAAGATGTCAAAAACGTCCTAGATGAGGATCATTACGGCCTAGACCAGGTGAAAGACCGTATCATTGAATATCTAGCAGTAAAAAAACTTAACCCGCGCGCTAAAAGCCCAATCATATGTTTCGTTGGTCCGCCGGGTGTCGGTAAGACTAGTCTGGGTAAATCAGTGGCGAGAGCGATGGGCAGACACTTCTCTCGCATCTCACTTGGGGGGGTCCGGGATGAGGCCGATATACGTGGCCATAGAAAGACTTATGTCGGTGCGTACCCGGGCCGTCTGATCACTAGCCTTAAACAAGTCAAAAGTAGTAACCCTCTGATCATGCTGGACGAGATCGACAAAATGGGGTCAGATCATCGAGGAGACCCGGCATCGGCACTACTTGAAGTTCTGGATCCCGAACAAAATAAAAACTTCGTCGATCACTACCTGGGGGTTTCTTTTGACCTTTCGGATGTTTTCTTCATTGCAAACTGCAACTCTTTGGAGACCATTCCGGGGCCATTGCGTGATCGTCTGGAGATAATCGAGGTATCGGGCTACTCAGAAGAGGAGAAGCTCATTATAGCAAATCAGTATTTAGTGCCAAAGCAGTTAAAAGAATCAGGCCTTAACGATTCAGAGGTTGTGTTTTCGCGAAACTCTTTGACCACGATCATTAACGCATATACGCGTGAAAGTGGTCTAAGGGGTTTAGAAAAGCAAATAGCATCAGTTTGTCGAAAGATAGCGCGTCAGTATGCAGAAGAGGACACGGACTCGACCAAGCGGACGGTCATCAAATTAACGCCCCAATTGGTAGAGAAACATTTGGGCGTCAAGCGATTTGACGACGATTTTTACCACCTTGATCCGGTAACGGGGGTCTCTCTGGGCCTTGCTTATACGAGCTACGGTGGTGAAGTGATGGCAATCGAGACAAATCTGTTGCCTGGTACTAGGTCTAAGCTGGTACTGACAGGGCAACTAGGTGACGTCATGAAAGAGTCTGCTCAGACTGCGTTGAGCTACATAAGATCTCGTGCTGTTGAATTTGGTGTTGATGCCAAAAATCTTGTGGAAAACGAAATCCACATACATCTTCCTGCCGGTGCCGTGCCTAAGGATGGACCGTCCGCTGGAATTGCTTTGGCGACGTCAATTCTCTCGGCGCTCCTGGGGAAGGCACCCAAGGAAAAGATTGCGATGACGGGTGAAATCACCCTCCACGGGAAGGTACTACCTATTGGCGGATTGAAGGAGAAACTACTTGCCGCTCAGAGAGAGGGTGTTGAGCATGTATTATTACCTGAGAAAAACCGAGGGGCATTTGACCAACTGCCTGTGAATGTGAAGAAGAAAATAAAGGTAACTTTCGTTAAAACTTACATCGATGTAGCAGAAATTATGTTTGAACTGCAAAGCTCCGTGTTTCAGGTTGCTGGCGACATGCAGTCGGTAGGTGGTGAGCGGGGTGCTAAGAATCTTGCAAGTTGATGGTTATGAATGAAAAGATATAAAAAATGGCGCGTAAGCGCCATTTTTTATTATAGCAATATTATCATCCTAGCTTGGTATATTTGAACTTTTGTCTAGTTAGGCTCTGAGTTACTTGGTCTTGATGTTGATTATCGATGGTTTCGATGTCGAGAATGACCTCAACATCGTCGAAACCGACAGCGTTGTACAACCTATTATGAGTAACGTCCTGCAGGTTTGCACCTGTTTGACTCACTATGTTAAGAAGTTCGGCTAAGCGGCCCGGCCGATCTTGTATCATCACAGCCAGTCTAAACAGCCTTCCAGTATGCTTTAGACCGATAGGAATGATTCTCTTTAGTAAATTAACGTCGATGTTACCACCTGACACAACGCAGACAATCGGTCGTTTTTGTACTTTAGCGAATGTTTGTGGAGAAATTTTCCAAAGTGCGGCCACAGCTGCAGCACCAGCCCCTTCAGCTAGCATATGCTCCCACTCCATTAAATTCATGACTCCCGAGGCGATTTCGTCTTCACTAACTAGCACGATATCGTCGATACAAGAGTTCAGAATTTCGAAGTTTTTCGACCCAGGCACTTTGATCGCAATTCCATCCGCAATCGTATAGCCTGTCGAGAACTCCGTCATCTTACCCGCTGAAAGTGATTGTTTCATAGCCGGGAAAGAGGTTGATTGAACTCCCACCACCTGAATTGACGCATTTGACTCCTTTATGGCCAACGCAACGCCCGCTGCCAGACCGCCTCCCCCGATACTTGTTAATACAAGGCCCATGTCGGGAACCTGTTCTAAAAGTTCCAACGCCACTGTGCCTTGTCCTGCGATCACACGCTCATCGTTAAAACCATGAAGGAACAGAGCGCCCGTTTGTTTCTGTCGCTCAAGTGCTGCGCCCAAAGCTTCTTCGTAACTGTTACCAGTTAGAACGACCTCAGCTCCCAGCTCTCTGGTTGCTGCTGCCTTTACAATCGGAGAATGAATGGGCATGAAGATGGTCGCCTTAGTTCCAAGTAGGCGACAAGTATGGGCCACTCCCTGCGCATGATTTCCTGCGCTAGCTGCAATTACACCAGATTCTAGCTCTTCTGGCCCGACCTGAAGGAGTGCATTCATGGCTCCTCTAATCTTAAATGAGCCGGATAGATTTAAATTTTCAAGCTTAAGGTAAACAGGCTGATCCATTTTTTTTGACAGATTTACCGAGTATTTTACGGGGGATGGCGCGACATATGGCCTAATTCTTTTCGCAGCTTCTTTAACGGTTTCAATAGTTAATTGTGAGGCCATTAGGACACCTGCTCTTATGACTAAGAATACCGAACCCAGCATCCTAATCGGCGATATCTGTCATATAATTGAGTTATCGAGAATCAATTGCTGCAGATAACCATATTTCAACTGCGGAATTCAAGTGGAGAGCTATCATTGGCAACACTCTGGGTATTAGAAAAGGCAGATCATTCGCAACCAAGAATCACCGACATGCTGATCGGTGATTTCGCTGTCCGAGCCGTAGCGTCAACTCAGACGCTTTGGTCTATTATCCGAATTAACTGTAATCAGATGCCAGACGCCCTAATCATTGATAATCGTGCAAAAACTTGGTCATTATCTGAGATTGCAACAATCGCTCGGCAAAACCTTGCTGGCTGCGCCTGCATTGCCGTTTCTTCGGGAGATGGCAATCCGAAGGATCTGCCGGAAACTGTTCAAGCTATCGAAATTAGTGATGATCCTATGCGATTTGCTATCAATCTCCGCAATATGCTGGGTAAAGATACTCGTGGTAGAGCGGGGAGTGTCATCCGTTATCGGGATCTAGTTCTGGACTTAGCTAACCTAAAGTTAAGACTGGGTGATTCCTCAGAAGTAGTTGTTTTGCCACAAAAAGAACTCCAATTACTCCGATTACTTGTGAATCATTGTGGCCAGACTATTCGCCGGGATGAAATCAGCTCGAAAATCTGGCAGGGAGTCAAGGTGTCTCCCCGGACGATTGATAGTCATATATCCCGTCTGCGCGCAAAGCTAGTGGGCAGCACTGTGACTATACGCTGCATTTATGGAGGGGGCTATCTACTCAGGTAGATAACGAAGATTTATCCTACACTGGGCAGCTTTAACTTATATTTACTTGAAATCCTGCTGTTAACCCGAGCAGAGCCTGGCTGAATATTTGTCAACGGCTCTATTGAAGGGGCAACTACGACTTGAGCCTCAAGGTGTACGGCCAAATCTGGCAGATTTGGAGGAGGAGGTAATGCTAGGGGCGGTGGCGGTACGTTAACTGGATCCGGATTTTTTGAGGCCGATTCCTTAACCTCAATCCCGGTAGGGCTGGGTATGAAATTTTCAGTAATAAGACTAGTACCTACGAGGTCAATAGGTGGGACTTCAGTACGTGCAGTTGCAATCGTCGGATCCGTTGCAGAAATCGCCGACGCAAAACCGTCATTGTCTCGACGCACTAAACTTTCGCTACTTGGTTCAAGCGGCGTTGCTGCAGGAATTTCTCCTTGCCTCCAATCTTTCGAAATTTCAGTAACTACTAGGGTGATATCATCGGCTTGAGGAGTGCCAGCATAGAACGCGAAGGCCTTGTCTACGATTGCATTTTTCATTTCTTCCGCAGGTAGGTTGGCATAAGTAGCCACGTCGATAAGCATTTGTTTTCTTCCCATCATCTCACCAGACGGAGAGGTACATTCGATCAGACCGTCTGTGAAGTAAAATATCTTGTCACCGGGTGCGATCTCTATAGTGCGTTCTTTGTACTGGGAGGTACTATCCATTCCGAGGGGGGTACCCATAAGTTTGAGAGAGATAGGTTGAATGAGGCCGCCCAAAGATTGCGACTTTGGGGTTTTGGTAAGTCGTGAGTCACTTGAATCGCTAGGGACTATAACTGGGAAATTGTGCCCAGCATTTGCATAGGTCATAATGCCTCGCTTGGTGTCGATCACCGAAGCGAAGAATGTCATACTAATCTTTCCCTCAACAGCATCGTAGATGACGCGATTCAGCCGTTCTAGTACGGTTCCAGGTGAATCACGAAAACTTGGGTCGTGTTTCACAATGTCCGCAATTGACATCGTGATTGAGTATGCCATTGCCGTCACGAGGGCGGCCGCTACTCCGTGGCCCATGGCATCAGCGATGAATATAAAGTCTAAACCATCCTCGATAGGAAAATGACCCCACAAATCGCCACCGCATTGGGTGGCAGGCTTGTAGAAACCCGTAGCTTTTATGTGGCTAAGACGAATATCGCTTTCAGGAAAAAATGTAT
This sequence comes from Deltaproteobacteria bacterium, assembly GCA_016874735.1. NCBI lineage: Bacteria > Pseudomonadati > Myxococcota > Myxococcia > Deltaproteobacteria bacterium. Next base: position 31,785 of record VGTI01000003.1, on the reverse strand, counting down.
TTTGTACGGTTTTCGCTGTCTCTAGATCCTTCTCTACCTGAGCTTGTGCGACTTGTGACTTGAGGAGATTTTCGATTTGAGATGACATATGGTTAACTGCAGTTGCTAGCGCTCCCACCTCATCATGACTACCCGTCGATACTTTGTGTTGAAAGTCGCCGGAGGCGATCTTCGTTGTGGCCAGCGTTACAGCACGTAAACCCTTAGTGATTTGTGAAGATCCCAAAAAGCTCAGCATAATAGCAAGCAGGACAAAAAGGCCTGCCCACAGACTCGTCGAAATTAGTGTTTTACGGACAGTTTGGGTTGCTGCGTTGGCATCTTGCTCAATCACCAGTATTAAAGGGTATTTTTGAAACCTTGCATAAGCTCCAACTTTTTCCCGGTTTCTTTGGTCCTTGTAAATATTTTCAAACCCGGATGGCTTGTTGCTGGCCAAAGCACTCTTGAGTAATTGCTTTCCTGTGAATAATGGCCTGTTCAAAACGTCGTTGGGATCGAGAGAAGCGAATACACGTCCGCTTCGATCGAGCAGAGAGCTTTTCAAGAAAGACGATTTTGCAAGAGCCTTATTAATGCCGGTTTGCCAGGCTGTTAGAACGGCCCAAAGCACTTCGCTGGTATTTGCAATTTCGAATCTAATGGCTACGGTTACCAAAGGTAATCTGACCTGCTTTGCTAGACTCTCCACTAGAACCTTACCTTTTAGGCTGCCGACTTGAGTCTTCAACCAAGTTGGAATGGCAGAGCGAAGCTGCTCGCTCACAAGTCTTGCTTCCTTGTCCTCAAAGTTCTTGTCGTTGATTCGCGAAGTGAATGCCTCTCCAACCAAGGAGAGTTCAGCGCTACTGGCAGAACGAGCGCTAATCAGATGTACAGCGACAAAATCTGTGTTTGAATTTATAAATCTCTGGAGCGCAAGATTCCCCGCTTTGCCATCGTCCTTTCCCTGAGTTCGTAGTGTCGGTAGTGCCACCGTCACTTGTGACCGCCATGTCTCAATCAACGTTTCGATTTGATCTTTGGCACGTTCTGCTTGGCTTTGTAGCGAATCTTGAAGTTGTTCGAGTAGGTCAGCCTTGTATGTCCGGAAAAATTGCCATGAGTTGCCAGCTACCGTGACTAGCACCAAGACCGTCATCAGGTAGAAGAGCTTTGCTCCTAACGATTTGAAGCCTGCAGTATTCAAAAGCGCCCCATCTTAGGATTCTGTCTACGGTACTATCGGATCGCCACTTGAGAACTTGAGACGGTCTATTTTGGATTGCTGAATGACGTCGTGTTCTAAAGCTCGGTTGGTTGCCAGCCGAATACCTTAGGGAGCACGGGTTAAGACAATTGAAGTGAGGATACGCCACAGGAACCAGTAAATTCGTTGGAACGCATAGGTTGTTACAAAAACCAAACATAAAAGTCGTATTTCTCGCCATTTGGGGCGTTGCCGTTCTCGGTATTCTGTTGGCAATTTACAACATCGATAACTTCACAAAAATTGTCCAAGCATCTGTGGCCTCTGTTGAAGAGCTACAGGGCGCATTGCTAGCGAGGTCAGAGGGGGTAGTAAGATGGCGAGATCTCATTAAGGGGCAGGGTGTTTTTGATGGTGACACCTTGGCAACTGCAGAAACCAGCGGAGCAAAGATTAGGTTTGATAAATTTAGAGCTCTGGTTTTAGGCGAAGACAGTCAAGTACAAATTACAGCGATCGGATCTCAGCGTGGTTCCGCGTACATCATTCGCTTGATCCGAGGGTCCGCAGTACCACAAGTTGCAGACAAGTGTAAGGAATGCCCACCGCTAATACTTAGGGCCGGTGAAGAGAGCTATACGATTTCGGCTGGCAAGAAAATCGCCGTCTTTAAGCCACAAGGTAGTCGTCAGGCTCGGGCTGTGCAGGCTAAAATAATTCCCACGAATGCCGATCTGCGGTCCGTAGTTTCCGCGATCAAACCAACTATAGTTGCAATCGCGCCACCGCCCCTTGCATCAGTTCCGGAGCCCATACTGGCACCTGTGTTTTTGGTGCCACTGCCGCCAGCGCCACCGGTACCGGCACCCCCCCCACCGGCCACCGGCTCGACCAAGGTAGGAGCTAGGGCTGAAGCGCCCACTGAAGGGCGAGTCGATTTTGAGCCGGCTACTGGCGATGGTTTGTCTTCGGCTGAGAATGCCGAAATGCAACTATCAGACCCACTAGATGCTCTTGTGCTGGATAAGATGCCTGCGCCGATGATGCCGCCACCTATGCCATCCGCTCCCCAATTACAGAACGCTAGAATGGGTTTAACCGAACTGAGCTCCCTAGGTGCCGATGCCATGAAAATAGACGGTGCCAACCTCGGTGGACTAGCTCCCAACCATGGTGCCTCCGAGCTTGCTGGATTCATCGGAAAGCCGATCGAAGAGAAAAAGGTCACTTCAACAGTCAATCTGAATAAGCAACAGCTAGCGGCAAAAAAAATCGGGGAGTCTAAATCGGCGAATCAGCAAATGACTCCTTCGAATTCTTCGCCTCTTACGTCACTAAAAGTTGTGCCGCCCAAGCCCCAAGTAGTGGCAGTCATCCCACCCAGTCCTCCACCCCCGGCACCGTTGCCGCCAATAAAGGTGGAAAGCCCCCCCCCGCCTCGAGGCGTAGAGTATTGGACCATGCGAAACTTAGAAAACCCTCAAGGTGGAGCCCTCGATTTACCTGTACCAGCGTTGACACAAGACAAGCCCGATGGCTCAGTTACGCTACGTGCTTTCATCTCTGTGTCTGGTAACGGACAGACAGAGGAAATTTTTGTTGCGCATCCAAATGACGCAACCATCTCTGTGCCACTAAAGACCATCAAAAAGGTTGGTGTGACCGAGCTTTTCGGCGGCATAAAGCGATATCATTTCAAAATTCGTGCAGGTGTTGAGGCATCGCGAGGGATTAACCAGCGCACCAAATCCTTGGCAGACGGCGAGACTAAATTGACCGTTGTCACGTTGGGTGAGATTCCGGATGGTCCCATCAACATAGGCGTCAGTGACTTTGCGCCAAAACCTGAAAGCGCTGACGCAGTGTGGATCGCTCCAAAAAAGGAAGTCGAACTCTTCCAGTCAGGACTTGTCATTCAGCTGATGAGCAGCGCAGATTTTGGTCGATTCTCAAATTTGATCAGAGACTCCAACCTGTTGGCACTAGATAAGAGACACCCTCTGTCCAACGAGGGATATTTTGTTGTCCGAGAGGACCTAATTGTTGCTCAGATCTCAGGCACACTTTTAAACAAACAGATAATAAGTAAAACTTCCTCCTTATTAAACGGTGATTTCGTCTTCAAAGGGCAGCGTCAGGCGTTCCAGAACATTAGGGAATTTGCCCAGAATCGACCTGGTGATCCTATGTGGTCCTTGCTAAATAAGGGACACGTTTTGTATATTTTAAAGAAAGGCACTCTCTACCCAGTCAGTCGTGAATTCCTAAAATCGAGTACCGAGGTTGCTGCGTTTATTGGCAATCAAGCTCAGGCGGTATTTGTAGGAAAAGTCGAAATAGTCTCTCACAAGTGATCTCAATTCTATCTCGAGTTAATCTAACTAAGCAGGTTATGCGTGAATTTCGTCTTCAAAATACTTTTGGCTAGTTTTGCTTCCTTGTTTTTCTCGGCTGCACTGCACGCAGAAGAGATAAACATAGAGCATCTAAAGATTATAGTGGACGTTAAATCTAGCAGAAAAGTCCCTAAGGATAAGTCAAAAAGCTACAGTAAAAACTGGAAAAAGACATGTGCTGCCCTAGGGTCCGCGATGTCTGTGGGTAACGGTCCCTATGGTTTCGGCGCTTTTGGTTCTTTTAGTTGTTACTTGAGTGGAAAAAAAGTTTCGGGAATAGAAAAAACAACAAATTGGACTTTGAACATCATCGATGGTGTTAAGGACGTTAAGTACCAGCTCATTCATCAGGACGATAAAGCTAGTGAAATTGTGAGTGAGTACATCCTGACTCATTCAGAGCATCTGATGAAGTTCTATAAAGACGACGAATACATCGACTACGTTGCCTTTGCTCTTCTCGAAAGTAGTCCGATGGGAATGCTTGTTAGCAAGGCGAGGATAAAAGGCACGCCCCCCACCTTTACGGGTCGCTACTGGCGGGCAGGTAAGTCAAGGTCGTTTAAATATCCCGAGCAAGAAGCTCCCAAATCACTTGTGCTTTATAGGTTGAGCTGGGATTCAACGCAGAAACAGTGGTCTAGTCAAGTTGTGGGTACTGCGACTCGCACCAAGATCAACAAACCGAAGACCAAAAAGGTGAAGAAGAAGTCGGTATTATCAGGTGGCGATGTAACCTACGAGATTACACCTGCAGTTGACGCCGTTTTAGCGACTGGCCCGCTATGGGCTCAAAGTGCCGAGGGTCCAGGAGCTCGGAAGGCTGATATCATGAAGGGCCTCGTGGCCGCGCATGCAGACCTTGATCGGGCGGTTGAGAAGGACGTACTCGATGATTTTTTGACGGGTGGGAAGGATTTTCTTGGCCAGTTATGGGAGGCCGCGGCCTCAGGGTACGTCGGGGTAAGGTACGGGAAACAGGTGCTACCAGGTTTTGGGCCTCTTGGGACATTGTTGGCGAAGACGAATATGTTTGGACTTTTATTTGAGATGCGGGGAGGACCGCTCAAAGGCCTAAGGTACTATTACGATGTGTTGCCCAAAGCGACTCAGACATTACCGGGTGTAGACATCAAGGGCATTGATACCACATATACTGCTTCAATAGCCTTTGCCCGACACGTTATCGGATTCTCGTGGGACTTTAATCCAGGGTTCCTCGTCGATCGGGTGACTGTGGATCCGAAACTCGGCATCTGGACCTTCAATGCATCGTTGCCAGTTGAGTTGAATGAAAACAACAAGGTCACTGAGATGGCTGATTTCAGCCTGGGAAGGTCATTTGCTCTTGGTCTCGAGGTAGGTCTGGAGCAGTTGTCAGACTGGTATACAATTCGAGGGTGGTTTGGAATAAACACTGGGTATTCGCTTATCAAGTCGGGAGGCAAAGTTACCTCCAACCGGCTAGGAGTCGACGCTTATTTCACGGCGGGTCCAGAGTTGCCCTTACTAGGTTTGCGGCTACGGACGGCACTTTTAGCTTTCTATTTCTGGGAGTCAGTAGGGTTGACCAACACCACAGTCAAAGCTGCAGATACCGACCCTGCGGCAATTTCAGGTGTCTCTTACGATGTTGGGTACGCTGGAGCAGGGGTAGCACTATCTTGGTGAGGCATTTCATGCTGCGGGGACAAAATTCACTTGGGACGAGCTTGTTGGTGGCGTTCTTAGCATCGACAGCAACATCCGCTGCATCGGGCCAGGATTCTTCTATACCGGTGGACACAGCTGTGTCTGATCCTAACGCCGTGGCTCCAGCAGCCGTCGCCGATCCTAATGCCGTGGCTCCAGCAGCCGTTGCCGATCCTAATGCCGTGGCTCCAGCAGCCGTTGCCGATCCTAATGCCGTGGCTCCAGCAGCCGTTGCCGATCCTAATGCCGTGGCTCCAGTCGGTGCTGCGCCGACGGCCGATACCGCTGCGCCCTTGCCGTCCGGCGTCACAATAGATACTTGGTTGAATGAAATCCGTACGAAGGCTTCCGTGATGCCGCGGAGCGTCATTTTCGTAAAAAACTTAAACGAGTTGACCTCGAAGGATCCGAAGGCCCCCAAGCAAATCAAATTTATGCAAGTCGATTTTGAGGGTTTTAATGGCAAGTCCAATTTGATTGCGGTCAATGGGGTCAGTGCTGAATGGAATATGAAGTTAAACAAGCGTAAGTATGCAAGCATGGATAGGCTGGTGACTGTCTTTGCCTCATCAGGTGCGGATTTGGTCGTGATTGCACCAGACGCCGGAGAATGGCAGGGATTTCGATTAGAGGCGAGTAAAGCAGTACAGATTTTTGCAACTCCGGCTCCCAAAATTACCTCTAACGAGGACCTTGTGGCTTGGACGTTTGAGGCTCTCGGATGGGACGGAATTGTCCTCGATCAGAAAGGTGATCAAGTGCTCATCGGTTCTACGTTGAGATCCCTCGACATTCCTCAGGTCCAAGCGTTGGCAGTGAATGATTCGGCTGCAAAATTTAATTTAAAATCGAATGAACGAGCTGGAGCTGGCTTGTTATCACTGCGTGAAGCACGCGGACCATACGGTATTTTTGACATCGTATTTCTTGGCCAGGGTGTTACAGTCATTCCACCTGGCACTAAATTGGTGATTGAGAAGAAGAACTGAGCTTTTCTTGCCAAGCCTGTCGTTTGAAAAATTTACCTCTAAACTTGCCGTGGTGCGGATTTTCTACCAAAAATCCTCTGCCGCGATCATCATCGACCCAATCGATAATCGCATCTCTCATAAACTCTAAAGAATTTTGATCGATGAACACCCTTATTGGTTTCGTCAATACCTCAACGTCGCCCTCAAGTTGGTCGGAAAAGGTGACCCCATAATAAAATCCGTCACACCCTTTGCCGTCAATGTACAACCGTAGAATACTCTCGCTGAATTGCGCGTTGACTCGTTGAAGCTCAAGCACAGCTTCAATTGCACGTTCTGTCAATCTTATACCTGTCACTTGTATGTCCTACTTTCAGGTCGATGCTTAATCGACTAAACTCAGATTTGAGTCATAAACTCTGTCGTCGATTGCTCGGGTTACAAGCCATGGTCTACCTATTATTAGCGCTCTTGACAACATTCGCCTCCGCTGCTCCGTCTGATATCGGTTTTCTTGCTTATGGAGACTTGCGTGGTCACATAGAGCCGTGTGGATGTGATCCAAGCACCGACCTTGGCGGCATAAGACGATTGGCAACTGTAGTTGCGCGCGAGCGGGCCATCTATCCAGAATTACTGCTGTTTGACCTGGGTAACGCCCTTCCGTTGCCAGCCGAGCCCGCTCTGAAGACCAAGTTTATTCTAGATGCCCAAGCGCGACTTCGACCAAACGCCATTCTTTTCAATGAGTTGGAGTTCTTTCGCCGAGCGGAGGTCGCCACTTGGGTGGATGAACACAAAAACCAGATGTTACCCTTTGTGCTTAGTAACGCGGTAACGTCTGACATTGCAGGGAGATATGCTAAGGAAAAGTTGACTGGTCGTGGGTGGGTCGCAATGGGTTATGTGCAGCCTGCCATATCGACGTCAGTATTTGAAGGTCTCAACAAGGAACTCCTCGACAGATGGAGAAAAGTCCTGTCGTCACACAGTGGCGATCACCGTATTCTTTTGTTTGCGGGCAGTGATCCAGAGCTACGACAGGTCATTGATTGTGGACTATTCACAACGATCATTAGCTCTAACACCGCCAAGCTGGAGGCGATACCTGGGGCTGATGACCGTCGCCAAGAGGCGAGGTTAAAGCGAATGCTTACGCCGGTGGTTCAGATGGTCCCCCTAGCAGGACAAGGTCTTCTGAGGGGGGGGAGATTGCAGATTGCAGAGGCCCCAAGCTTGGCAGCTCTGCTGGCAAAACCAAAACACGACCCTAAGATTGCCACCATCCCGGATTGGCTTCGTGAGGGTAAGCAAATCACGTGGCTCGATCCCTCTATCGCAGCAGAAAGTACTGCTGTTGACGATATCTATGCGCAGTACAGTGAGGCTGCCAGGGATGAGTTTCGTAAGTCGGCAGCTAATAGGCAGACGCAGCTGAAAAACTCAGCTTTCGCGGGCGCCGAATCCTGTGGAGCTTGTCATCCGGACGCGTATAAAATTTATTTAGCTACAAAACACGCCCATGCTCTGAAAACCCTACAAGACAAGAACAAGCACGAGGATCCAGCATGTATTGGATGTCATGTGCTTGGCGCCAACGAGCCAGGTGGATACGTCAGTGCGGAGTCGAGTCCTCAGTTTGCAAATGTCCAATGTGAGAGCTGCCATGGCGCCCGGCGCAGCCATATTAATAATCCGCAGCGGGAGCGGGGTGTCAAAAAACCAGATAGGGCTATATGCACTGGTTGCCATAATAAGCAGCACTCACCCAAATTTGACTACGAAGTCTATTGGTCGCGCATTCAGCATAAATGAATATTTTCATTTACTGATTATAGTCGCTGCCAATTTAGCAGCCGCAATACTTGGTGCAATCTTGCCTTTGGCAACATCATCAAGCACTGCGGCAGCTAGAGTCTGGAGCTTCCGATCAGCATCCGCGATGACATGTTCTATAAATGCAGAACGGAACCAGGCGATTGCTTGGTTGCGTCTTTTTTTTGCGAAATCATCTGTGAGTCTAAGCTTCGCGGCAGTTTCAGCGACGGCGTTATATAGCTCTTTGATCCCCCTGCCCTGTATGCTGCTTACAGTCGAGACTTGAGGGGGGAATTTACTGTCATGGCGGGTTAACATTAATGCTTGCTCAATTTGAAATTTGGCGAGCTCGGCAGCCTGTTTCGATGCCCCATCTGCCTTGGTGATTACAACGAAATCAGCAAGCTCTAAAATTCCGCGCTTGATTCCTTGTACTTCATCTCCAGAATTTGGGAGTGAAAGTAAAATAAACAAATCAGTCATACTAGCGGCTAAAGTTTCGCTTTGACCAACACCTACAGTTTCTATGCAAATTACATCAAATCCTGCAGCTTCGCAGGCGATGATGGTTTCTCTCGTGCGCCGAGCAGTGCCGCCAAGCATACCGGAGCTAGGTGAGGGACGTATAAAAGCATCGGAAGATTTGGCTAAATTCTCCATTCTTAGTCGATCACCCATAATACTGCCCCCTGATACAGGAGACGAGGGGTCAATCGCCAGCACGGCAAGACGATGGCCAGATTTGAGCAAATGTTCTCCGAATGCCTCGATGAACGTGCTTTTTCCAACTCCTGGTGGCCCGCTAATCGCGATTCGCAGAGAACGACCACTATGGGGAAGTAGAGCGGTGAGCAGTTGATCAGCTAATTGTCTTTGATCGGCTCTCGATGTCTCAAGCAAAGTGATAGCTTTGGCCAGAGATTTGGTCTGGCCTGTCAGCACGCCGGCTATAAGTGTCTCTGTACTGGTTGTCATTGCTACACTTATGGTTGTTTCAGTAGCGATTTTACGATTGTTCTAGCGCACTCAGGAATTGGCGAACCAGGTCCAAATATATCCATCACTCCGCTCTTCTTTAGGAATTCGTAGTCTTGTTGGGGGATGACGCCACCGACGACCACTCTAATTTCAGATGCATCCGCAGCGTTTAATGCGGTGATCAACTGAGGTACCAGAGTGCGATGGCCTGCGGCTTGAGATGAAATTCCCACAACGTGAGCATCGCATTCAATAGCTTGTTTAGCGGCTTCTTCGGGTGTTTGAAATAGTGGACCGATATCTACGTCAAATCCGAGATCGGCAAGCCCGGTTGCAATGACCTTCGCGCCTCGATCATGGCCATCTTGTCCAAGCTTGACTATGAGGATCCGTGGTCGGCGACCTTCTCGCTCAATAAATGTTTCGACTAGAGTTTTGACTTCAGCCAGCACGACGGCCCCCTCATTTTTATCAGCATAAGCAGATAAATACACGGCGCTCACAGTTTGATTGATGGCGCGGTATCGACCATAGACATCAGCTAATGCCTCTGAAATTTCTCCGACAGTGGCTCGGACCCGTATGGCCTCAATGGCAAAAGCCAATAAGTTTTGCTCTGGATCTCTGGCCGCCAATCGGAGGCCGTCCAGGGCTTGATCAACCTTAGCCTGATTTCTCTCTCGCTTGATTTTAGCAAGGCGAGCCAATTGTCGCTCTCTGACGGCAGCATTATCAACAACTAATACGTCGAAATTTTCGTCGTCAGTACTCAGATCACGCTGGAACTTGTTTACGCCTACGATGACATCGGTACCACTATCAATCCTAGCTTGTTTCCTTGCTGCTGCCGCTTCAATCCGCAGTTTGGGCATACCTGTCGAAATAGCCTTGACCATGCCACCAAAACCTTCGACCTCCTCGATTATCATCCGAGCTTTATCGACTAAGTCCTGGGTCAATCGTTCTATGAAATAACTACCACCGAAAGGATCTACCGTGGTGGTCAGGTCGGTTTCGTGCTGCAGTATAAGCTGCGTATTGCGCGCTAAATGAGCCGAAAACGCCGATGGCAGGGCGATGGCTTCGTCGAAAGCGTTAGTGTGCAGAGACTGGGTGCCCCCTAGTACCGCTGCCATGGCCTCGACGGTAGTCCTAATGATATTATTGTACGGGTCTTGTTCAGTGAGTGAATAGCCAGATGTTTGGCAATGGGTGCGGAGTATCGATGAACGAGGGTCTTTCGGCTGAAATTGCAGCATGAGCTCATGCCAAAGGGTTCTGGCTGCGCGAAGCTTGGCGATCTCCATGAAAAAGTTCATGCCAGTGCCGAAGAAGAAGGAGAGTCGCGGAGCGAACTGATCAACACTGAGACCTCTTGCTAGTGCAGTTCTGACGTATTCGATACCGTCTGCAAGAGTGAACGCTAATTCCAAAGCCGAGTCGGCTCCAGCCTCCTGCATGTGATAGCCACTGATGCTTATGCTGTTAAATTTTGGCATCGACTTACTGGTATACTCAATAATGTCGGCTACGATCCTGATAGAGGGCTCCGGAGGGTAGATGTAGGTGTTTCGCACCATATACTCTTTGAGGATGTCGTTTTGAATGGTGCCTTTGAGGTCAGCTTGGTGAACTCCTTGCTCCTCAGCCGCGACGATATAGGCGGCCATGACAGGGAGAACAGCACCGTTCATTGTCATTGAAACGCTCATGTCGCCAAGCGGTATGCCGTCGAACAAAATCTTCATATCTTCGACGGAGTCAATAGCGACTCCTGCTTTTCCCACATCGCCGACCACCCTAGGATGATCGGAGTCGTATCCACGATGGGTTGCTAAATCGAAAGCAACGCTGAGTCCCTTTTGACCTGCCGCAAGGTTCTTGCGGTAGAAGGCATTCGATTCCTCTGCAGTCGAAAATCCTGCGTATTGACGTAACGTCCAAGGGTGAACGGTATACATAGTGGCCCGCGGCCCACGGGTAAAAGGAGCGAAACCAGGCAATGTATCAAGATGCTCCACGCCCTTAAGATCGGCTTCGGTATATAGTTTTTTGATTTCAATGCCGGCTGGTGTGTTGCTTGCCTTTATGGTAGCGACGTCAACTCCAACCTCTTTAGAAGCTTGCGAAGTCCAGTCACTAAGGTTTTTCGCTCCGGTTTTGTATTTCTCTGCCATTGGCGCGCCTCCCTTACCTCGAACTCCATCATAGACCTCTTAACAACGGAAAACACAGGAAAAACAGCATTTAGACCTTGTCAATTAGCAGTCTGACTGGTACATGGGATCGGCAACTCATGGATGGGTTGTATGGTTCCGTGGTGAAAAGGATATCATTCCGCCCTCCGAAGGCGGCGTTTTGGGTTCGAATCCCGACGGGACCGCCATTCCTTGGCATGAGCTAAAGATATGAGCAGTGTTTAAACAAAAGCGCCCGGCCTTAACCAAGGCCGGGCGCTTTGTTTTAAGCTAACAGCAGATCTTACTTAGCCAGAGCTGTTTTAGCTTCCTGAACTAACTTCGAAAACGCCGTTTCATCGTGTAGAGCCAGTTCAGCCAAAACCGACCTATCCAGGGTGATGCCGCGCTTTTTCAAGCCAAACATAAATTCTGAATACTTCATACCGGCTGCGCGTGCAGCGGCATTAATGCGAACGATCCACAGCTGACGGAAATCACCTTTCCTTGCGCGACGGTCGCGGTAAGAGAACTTCAGAGCTCTGCGGACCACGTGGATAGCCGTGCGGAAGCGATTCTTCCGCGAGCCCCTAAAGCCGCTTGCTAGTGCTAGGATCTTTTTTCTTCTTCTACGGGCTTTAAAGCCCCTCTTGGCGCGGGTCATGGATTTCCTATCCTCTCAACTTATCCGTTCGGCAAACACGGGAGTACCCGACTCAAATTCGACGGGTGCACGTAGGCCGGCTTCTTCAGCTTGTTTTTCCGATTGCGCGCCTTCTTGGTTAGAATGTGGCGCTTACCCGCTTTTGCACGCTTGACCTTACCAGATGGCTTGACCTTGAAGCGTTTTGCCGCGGCTTTCCGAGTTTTGACTTTGTACGACATCGCAACTGCCTCTACTTCCAGCAGAAATGTTAAACAGACCCATCCAACAGATCGTTCAACTTTGAGGAAGAAGGAGGTATCACATTATTTCAGGGCAGCGCAATCGCAATTATACCGCTGACCAGTAGAGATTTATGCCCTTCGGTAGCTTTATCCCAAATTTCACGTTGAACTAGGAACTTGCCGTCCTTAACCTGAACGGGAATCGTTAAAGGGTTTTTTCCGACGGCCTCACTGATTTCTGCCGGACTTGGTTTCCTGTACCATCGCCCCATCAGGCGGCGATTATAAGAGGCTTGCGCCATGTCCCTGACATCAAAGAGGATTTTACCTTCTTCATCTACAACCTGATAATTTGGCCTTGGCTTGACCGGATGGTCTGGCGCCAAGATGATGCCCGTATGTTCGGTCATGGTCGGTTCGGGAGCCTCTTTTTGACGGAAGTGGATTGCAGAACTCTCTAGGGCCTTGGGCAGCGAACTTTCTAAATTAACTCGAACCGTACCATCGGCAAAATAAGTGGTGCTGACCGAGGAAGTTCCCGTGGAGACTTGGTGGGCAGCAAGTTTCGCGTCCTCAGCCAACTTTTCGGGCGTTTGCGAGAAGTGCTCGTTGGCTGCAATGTTTAAGTTCCTGATGACATCATTGGCGTAGTTTAACCCGTCGCGCCAGGCTTTTTTTTCAGCCGACTTAAGGTCTTCACTGCCCGAACCTGGGCTGGCTTCTCCGTAATAACGCAGCCTGAGTGCGCTCCAATTAACCTCTAATCTGTCATTAGATTCGATCACTGGAGCGGCGTATGCCGCAGAGGTTACGGAGATGAAGAAACAAGCGACGCTCAACTTCGGCAGTTTTGGGCCCATTGCTAGCTCCTCAAGAGCCAAAAAATTTAGTAACGATTCTAGCTCGCTTAAGCTTAGCACAAATGCTTAGTCAACGTCTCGACCGCGCCTTGGGTACCGGCAATCACACCAACCCCTTCAATGTTGTAAGAGCCATGGTGAGGAGGGTAATTTCTGACTATCCCACCTGCTTCTCGAACTAGTAAAGAGCCCGCCGCAACGTCCCAAGGGGCCAGCCCAAGCTCCCAGAAGGCATCAAAAACCCCCTCGGCCACCAGAGCCAAATCGAGCGCTGCTGCACCGTCGCGTCGGATGGACTGACATTCTGCGGCTATTTTTGAAAACCTAGCGATTTCGTGCTGCAGGTCAGGGCCCTGCAGGTAGTAAAATCCAGTAACCAAAAAGCTCTTGCAAAACTCTCGGGCTGCAGTTACCTGCAGCCGCCTGCCGTCGCAATAGGCTCCCTTACCCGCCTCTGCGTAGTAAAATTTACCTCGGACGGGGTCGAAAACTGCCCCGCATTGCATTTGGATGTGCTCATTAACGTCAAAAATGCCGCGACCAATCGAAATACAATAGTAAGGGTAGCCGTTAGCGTAGTTGGTGGTGCCGTCCAGGGGATCCACAACCCAAACAGCGCTGCCATGCCTCTTTGTCTTGGAGCTCATGCCGGATTCTTCAGCATAGATTAGGTCTCCTGGGTAGTATTTGGAGATCCGCTCTATGATGACTCGCTCACTCGCTAGGTCGGCCTCAGTGACCAAACTGGCATCTGGCTTTACGTTGATTTTCAGGTCCTCACCCCGACGTTTGTTCAATTCGAGGCTGGCCATAGCCATAGTATCTACCAAAAAATTATAACTATCTGATATAATTGTCACTAAAATCCATTTTTTAGCTGGTGGCCGTGTTTAAATCAGCCCGTATCGCTACATCACAGGGACAAAACCACATTCCTTATTGTATTACGGGAATTAGCAGGCTGCCACAAACTTACCTGAATTTGCACTCAGTCTGCAGTCACAAGGAGAAGGATCGATGGGATACTTATTACTCGGGCTGGGCGCTGTTGCGGTGGGTTACCTTGCGTTTCTCCTGATTTATAGATCTTTGCCGCAAAGGCTCAGATCGGAACATAAGTCGCAGCGAGACGATATTCTCAATGACGCTAGGCAGCAGGTCGTCTCTAGAAAACAGCATGAGCTTGAGCGTTTCGAGGAGGAATGGCAGCTCCTTGCCGAACAAGTGGAGGCTGATTTAATCGAAAGACAAGAGGACTTGAAAATCAGCGAAGAAGATCTCCAGGCTCAAGAGCGCTCTTTGCAGATGGAAGAGAGTCGCATCCAGAAGATAACTAAGGAGCACGAGGCTCACGTTGCTAAATTAGAGACTCTAAAAGAAGCGCATCAGCAAAAGCTGACAGAGCTCGAAAATCTTCGCCGAGAGCTCGTGCATAGCCTGGAAAGTACAGCAAAAGTTGACGCTGTGACGCTTAGTAAATCCATGCAGGTCAACATCATCGACTCCAAACAGATTGAATGCCAAAAGGTTTTAAAAAATTTGGATGACGAGTTGAGCTCGTCCCACAAGCGCCTAGCTCAACGCTGCATGTCGCGCGTGATGTCAAGATACGCACCCGACTTTTACTGGCCAAAGTCAGTAAACACCGTTGAGTTGACCGAGCCAGGTCAGGCGGATCGATTAGCCTCAGAAGGGGCGACCGTATTGGAAGAATTGCGCGAAAAGGCGCAGATCGAGATCGAGCTGCTGGCAAGTGCTGAATTTCCGGTACCGATGGTTAAGCTTGCCGGGGGGGCCGGAGTGGACAGAGAAGCTGTCAGACTTGCACTTACCGAGCTCTTGGCTAAAGGTAATGGCGGCTGGTCAAAGGCCGCTGTGATGTTTGATAAACATCGCGCGCTCCTCGAACAACAAGCAATCAAGCTCGGGCGCACAGCAGTGCGCGAAGTCAAGCTATCCGGCATTCATCCTGAAATTCAAAAGCTCGTTGGCTACCTAAATTGGCGCACTAGCTACAGGCAAAATCAATGGTACCACACGGTAGAGGTTGCCAAGCTAGCCGGTATCATCGCAAGCGAGCTGGGAGTGGACGTGGATGCTGCGAAGCGCTGTGGCCTCCTACATGACATTGGTAAGGCAATCGATTACCGCATTGAGGGCAGCCACGCTGTTATAAGCGGAGATTATGCTGACCGATTTGGGGAAAAACGGCTCATATGTGATACGGTCATGTCGCATCATAACGATCTGGTTATCGAGACTCCCCTCGCTTATGTGCTGCGGGCGGCTGACACCTTATCTGGTGCCCGCCCTGGAGCACGCGTTAACTTGGAAGAGGGATACCAGATGCGGATGTCTGGAATCGAATCCTGTGTGCGGAGTTTTCCTGGTATCACTAGTCTTGCTATTATGAACGGAGCTCGTGAGGTTCACGTTGAGGTAAACAACAAGCGCGTTCAGGAACAGGATTTGCAGCTTTTATCGCAAAATATTGCTCGCAAAATTGCCACAGAGGTGGCTTTCCCGGGAGAGATTAAGATACTCGTATCGCGCAGATTTGAAGCCACGGCGGTTGCATAATGGGTGTTGCACGATCTGAACTGCTTGAAGTTAAGAAGAGAACTGAGCTTTACCTGAGTCTCAGTCGGTTTGATGCGGCCGAAAAGCTGCTAAAAGCCACTTTGGCTGATTACGGGCCACTCGCAAACATTCATAACCTGCTTGGTCTCACTTTTCATAAACAGTCGAAATTTGTCGAGGCAATCAGGGAGTTTAACCAGGCATTAGTGGTGAACCCTGAGTTTTTGGAGGCGGCGCTGAATCTAGCAGCGACTCTTTGCGATGTCAGTCGCTACGAAGAGGCGAATCAAGTTTTTGCAAAGTTAGAAGAGCGGGTCGGTGACCGGCAAAAGCAGCCCGGTTTAGTTCTCGGTCGTCTGGCCAACATGCATGTTGCAGCTGGGCAGGCCTATGTTGAGTCGGGCATGCTTCAAGAGGCGATTCAGGAATATCGTAAGGCGCTATCTCTCTACGATAAGATGCCAGACGTTAAGCTAAATTTGGCGAAGCTTTATGTGAAAGTTGGTCAGCACGAAAAGGCTAAGCAAGAATTTGAAGAGTTAGTTAACGAATGCCCTTGGCTTTCCGACGCACACACTTGGTTAGGTATCTTGCAGTACAAGTTGGGCCAGAGAGATTTGGCTAAAATGCATTGGGAAAAAGCGCAAGAATCGGCGCCAGAAGATTCTACGGCAAGGGCTTATCTCAAGTTCGCCGGTTCTTGGACAGGTCGATCTAGAACCCCGGAAGACTAAAATACTAATGATATTTTGAAAATTGCCGATCCCCTAGCGAGGGGGCGACGGTGATAGTTCAGAAGGCAAGATTTGAGCCAGCGGCGTTGACAGTGCTAATTGTCGACGACCACGACCCCATCCGGAAGGCGATCAAGCGCGTAGTTATGCATATGGGGTTCGTCAGTATCATAGAATGTTTCGATGGCGCTGAGGCACTGAATGTCCTGAAGTCAAATGCTATCGACCTTCTTATTCTCGATTTGTATATGAAGCGGATCACGGGGATTGATGTCCTTCAGCACATCAGTGATCGGAGCGTAGCTAGTGATATTCCGGTGGTCGTTGTTACCGGCGAAGCCAGTAAAGAGGATATCGTTAAAGTAGCCGGGTTGGGGGCTAGCGACTATTTGCTAAAACCCTTTCAGGCAAGTGAATTAGAGAAAAAAATCCTCGGTGTGCTCAATACATATCACGCTCCAATTGCTAGTCTTGAGTCTTTGCACAGTGCTGAGAAATTCCTTGCGACTGGTCGGTACGTGGATGCTCTCGAGGCTTACGATCGCACACTTGATCTGGAACCACATAACTCAAGAGCGGTAGTCGGAAGGTCACTCGTTCTTGCGAAGTTAAATAGAGAGGCCGAAGCCCTGGCAAGGTTGCGGGATTTAGTTCAAAAAAATCCTAATTATCACAAAGCTTACCGTGCATTAGGAGACATATTGCTGTCGGCCGGGCAGCGGGAGCAAGCGCTGGCCGCCATGCGGCAGGAGCTAGCGATAAATCCAAAACAGCCTGAAAGGCAGATTCAGATTGCGAAACTGCTCCTTCAAAATAGCCTTCCCGAAGATGCAATTGTTCATTTTAGGGCCGCACTAAGGGTCTCCCCAAAAAATACTGCAGCTCTTATGGGGCTGGGACATGCTTTTGCAGCCCAGGGCAACCTTGATAAGTCAATTTACTACTTTCACAGAGTCCGTCGGTATCTGCCACATGCTCTGAAACCATTGGAGGCAGCAGTTAAACATTGCATCGAAGCCGGAGACCCTAAAAAAGCTGAGTATTTACTCAAGGACGAACGTAAGATCAGCTCAGATAAACATGAGATTTCGACGCTTTTGGCGTCGTTCTACCTGCAACAAAAGCGCAATGAAGAAGCACTAATGCTCGTCAGGGAAATCTTGCAAAAGCAACCGGACCACGCACAAGCGTTGCGTATTTGCGGCAACATTCATTTGCATAATGGTGATCTCAATGAGGCACTGCCGGTACTGCAAAGGGTGGTTCAATTGCTGCCCACGGCCGATGCATTTAACAA
Organism: Deltaproteobacteria bacterium; assembly: GCA_016874735.1. Taxonomy (NCBI): domain Bacteria; kingdom Pseudomonadati; phylum Myxococcota; class Myxococcia; species Deltaproteobacteria bacterium. The sequence goes on along the minus strand of VGTI01000003.1, from coordinate 14,205 downwards.
CCTGGCCGAATTATTAATTCTAATGAGACAGATTCCCGCAGGTTTAGAGGCGCTGAATGAATCGATAAGATTAGAGCCAAATAAAGCTAAGACCTTTCTATTATTGGCTCAAATCCACGTCATGACACAGCAGTGGTTGAAGGCGACCCAACTGTACATGAGGGCCGTGCAGCTGGGCGCCAGCGAGGCTAAATTTGGTCCGGAGATCGCCGAATGTTCGCGCCGCCGTCTCAATCGGCAACAAAAGTTAACGGCCTGACCCTCCTCATCGTTTTAAAAGTATGCACGACAAGAATCTGAGTCAAAGTACCGGTAGCCTAGTACCGGCATGTCTAGTAAACCAGAGGGATGAACGAGTCGGTTTATGCGCACATTCTTTGGCAAATCGAAAGAGGGCTTAGGTATCCGATGGTTAGGTCGTCGCAGTGGCGTGTAACCTGGCTAACAGATACTCCTCTAAGCGTCCCGGAAAACGAACTGTTGAACAAGATGGCACTAGCCATGCGGTTACCAGTAGGTGTCACGCAAATCCACTCTGGTCGCAGTCTAGATAACCTACAGGCGACCGATTTGTTGATAGTCCTTGGGTTATCGACTGCAGAGGCCTTGAAGCTGCCGAAGGTTGAACCTGGTAAGGTGCAGTGGACGACCGATGTAACTTCACCAATCTTGCTGACTCATCATCCTCGCGAATTATTGGCAGAGCCTGCATTAAAGCGACAGTCTTGGACTCAGTTGCAAGTGGCCATGGCGTATCTCAAGCTGTAGTATGCGATGCTCCAGAGCAAGTTTTGAGGATTGAGTATGCTTAGTGGTGTGCCGGTTGTAGTCCTGTTTTTATTGCTCCTCAGTTGTGTGGCCAGCTTGGGTGCGCTGATCCTGGCAGTCGTTCAGGCCATTCATCGTCCCGGGCCTCATCTTCTTAACGAATTATCTCAGAGTCGTCGTGAATCCGCAGATATGGCGCGTGAGCTACGTTTGGAATTAACTTCAAGACTTGACGCACTCCTACAGCAGCTTACGGTAGATGCAAAGAGCAATCGCCAAGAGTCTGCAACGAGTTTCTCTGACCTCAGGGCTTCCATGGAACGCCAGCTTGGACAGCTACGATCCGAAAATAATCAGCGTTTGGAGGACATGCGGACAACAGTCGCTGAGAAGTTGGAGGGCACCCTAGAACGGAGATTAGGTGCGTCGTTCAAGTTGGTCAGCGATCGTCTCGAGCAGGTCCACAAAGGCCTGGGCGAGATGCAGTCTCTGGCGACTGGCGTAGGCGATCTGAAAAAAGTGATGGTCAATGTAAAGTCCAGAGGTATCTGGGGAGAAGTCATGCTGGGCAGTCTTTTGGACCAGATTTTGACTACCGACCAGTACAGTGCCAATGTCCAAACGAAGGCTAACAGCAACGGACGTGTCGAATTTGCAATTAAGATGCCAGGGCGTGAATGCGCCGACCGCTGTGTCTGGTTGCCAATCGATGCCAAGTTCCCATTAGAGAGTTATCATCGGTTAGTAGAAGCGCAGGAGCAGGCCGATATTGGGAATGCTGAGGCTGCCTTTAAGCAGCTCGAAACTTTTATTAAAGGCTCTGCAAAAGACATAGCTGACAAGTATTTGGACCCCCCCTCTACAACCGACTTTGGGGTGCTTTATCTTCCCACGGAGGGGCTCTTTGCGGAAGTAGCTCGCCGCACGGGGCTAGTGGATCAGATTCAACGGGATTACCGGGTGGTCATTGCTGGACCTACCACACTTGCTGCTCTCTTAAACAGTCTGCAGATGGGTTTTAGGAGTCTGGCGATTCAAAAGCGTTCCAGTGAAGTGTGGGAAATACTGGCGGCCGTAAAAGCTGAATTCATCAAGTTTGACGACGTTTTGAAAAAAGTTGAGAAGAAATTACAGGAAGCCGGCAATGTGATTGAAACGGTCCATAGCCGCAGTCGCGTCATAACCCGTAAGCTTCGTCAAGTGCAGGACGTACCCGATCAAAAGATAACCTCGCTGCTGGGAATGCCAAACAGCGAGGTTGCAGACACTGATTCGTAAGACTTATTGCTGAAGCGAACTAACTTGGCGAGCCCTCTTCGTATTCAGCATCGACTACATCGTCTTTGCTGGTCTTAGCACCGCCTGATCCAGCCGTGCCTTCTGCTCCTGGAGCTGCGCCACCATCCGCACCGGAAGTCTTGTACATCTCCTCAGCCAATTTATGGAATCGCTTTTCCAGCTCTTCACGGGCACTAGTGAGTACATCTTTGTCTTCACTATCAAGCTTGGACTTAGCAGTTGCAACTGCTGACTCGATGTCAGATTTCAGTGCGGCAGGTACTTTGTCGCCGTTTTCATTAAGCATTTTCTCGCACTGGAAGATTAGAGAGTCGAGCGCATTCCGAGCTTCAACTGATTCCCGGCGTTTGCGATCTTCATCCGCGTGAGTTTCTGCATCTCTCACCATATTTTTAATCTCATCCTCGCTGAGGCGGGTTGAGGCTTGAATGGTGACCTTTTGCTCACGGCCGGTGCCTAGATCTTTCGCAAACACGGATACGATGCCGTTGGCATCGATATCGAAAGTAACCTCAATCTGGGGAACACCACGAGGTGCCGGCGGGATATTATCTAGGCTGAAGACAGCAAGTCCCCGGTTGCCTTTAGCCATCTCGCGTTCACCTTGCAGTACGTTGATCTGAACGGAGCTTTGGTTGTCAGCGGCCGTTGAGAATACTTGGCTCTTGCGGGTGGGGATGGTCGTATTGCGTTCAATTAGCTTAGTCATGACGCCGCCGAGAGTCTCAATACCAAGCGACAACGGAGTCACGTCGAGAAGCAACACGTCCTTAACTTCGCCGCCCAAGATGCCAGCCTGCACAGCTGCTCCGACCGCAACGACTTCGTCGGGGTTGACGGATTTGTTGGGATCTTTACCGAAAAATTCCTTAACCCTCTTCTGCACGAGTGGAATCCGTGTCGAACCACCTACAAGTAAAACCTCATTGATTTCATTGATGTTAAGTCCAGAATCTTGCATGACTCGCTGACAGGGGACCATCGTTTTTTCGATGATGTCATGAATCATCTTTTCAAATTCAGAGCGATTCAGGTTCACATTTAGATGTTTAGGACCCGTTTGATCAGCTGTCAAAAAGGGTAAGTTCACTTCGGTGCTTTGGGCCGAAGATAGCTCAATCTTGGCTTTCTCTGCCGCCTCTTTCAGACGCTGCATAGCCATGGGGTCTTTGGAAACATCGATACCTGTTTCGCCCTTGAACTTCTTGACCAGCCAATCGATCAGTAGTTCGTCGATATTGTCACCACCCAGGTGAGTATCGCCATTGGTTGCTAAAACTTCGACGACGTTATCTCCGACTTCCAAAATAGAAATATCGAAGGTACCGCCACCAAAGTCATAAACGGCTATTTTTTCGCTTTTTTTCTTGTCCAGCCCGTAAGCTAGAGCTGCCGCCGTGGGCTCAGCTACGATGCGCTTTACGTCGAGCCCAGCAATCTTGCCAGCGTCTTTCGTCGCCTGACGCTGACTGTCGTTGAAATATGCTGGTACCGTGATGACCGCCTCTGTAACCTTTTCACCAAGATAATCTTCAGCAGCTTGCTTCAATTTACCGAGCACCTTAGCGCTGATTTCCTGTGGCGTGTACTGCTTGCCATCGATCTCGATAACAGCCATACCATTTTTACCCTTAACCACCTTGAAGGGCATTTTAGCCGCTTCTTCAGAGCGCTCGTCGAAGTTACACCCGATGAACCGCTTGGCTGAAAAAATAGTGCGAGTTGGGTTAGTTACAGCTTGGCGTCGCGCTGCAGCACCAACTAAAATTTCCCCATCTTTGGTGAATCCGATGACGCTGGGAGTGGTTCTGTGGCCTTCGGCATTGGCGATAACCTTGGGCTGGTTACCCTCCATAATCGCCACCACCGAGTTGGTGGTTCCCAGGTCGATGCCAATGATCTTGCCCATGATCTCTCCTATCCTTGCGAATAATGTGACTTTTTTCTGTTTTTGGGACGCTGCACGCGCCTTCACATAAAGTAAGGCTCGCTCGCGCACTGTCAAGGGTTACCGTGATACCATAAAACATGGAGGTGCCAACAGATGTACGAGCTAGCGTGTCCAGGTTGTAACTCTCCCTCGTTCTATGATGTAAGCGATTACCTCCTCATTTGTCCCCTGTGTTCAGCTACCTTCAATTTAGAGCGAGAAAGTGGACACAAGGAGATTTACAACGATCACTTCATCGTTGCCAATACGGCCAACCCCGTGCAGGTCAAGGCTTTGGTTGTAGAGTGGTTGAAGCGTTTGAACCATCGCCAGGATTTGGTGGAAGCAGAGTATTTTGTAACTAATATTAACGGGTTAAGCGTCCCCTTCTGGGTTGTATCGGTTGAGGTACATACCCAGTGGAAGGGGCTAGTCCAAAGACAGCATAAACGTCGACCGGACGGGATGCACGGTGGGGATTATTTGATCGAGCGGGGCCAGTTTAAGCGTAGCTACCGCTGGGCAGTCTCCGGGCGTCACAATATTTGTGAATCTTGGGGGCTTACTCGCCTTCATGAGCCCAAAGAGAAGGTGGCTGTCAGCTGGGATGGATTCCCGCTTGACTCCACCTTTTCGCGCGGACAGTTGCAAGAAGCCCGAACGGAGAAGACAGCTTACGAATCTAGGGAAGTTTTCAACTTTACCTTTAGTAATGGGCTAGCCGTTGTCGGGGTGCAAGTCGGCGAGGAAGAAGCGATGCGACGGACCAAGACACACGTGGAACAATATCATCTAGAAATGGCAAGGATGCACTGTGACTACCTAACCGACGTCCGCAGTGAGGTTGAGATCGCTGGAGTGCAGTTAGTGCATTTGCCATTCTGGCATGCGACGTATGTATACAGACCCCAAACCATGCTTCGCCACTTTTATAAGCCAAAAGAGAAAAACGTCCTGCTTGAGGGCTACAACACAGGAGTGTTGCTAGGTGAATTGCCAATTAAACAAAGCGATAAGATCAATATCAACGCAGTAGTTTGCTTAGTTGCTTCCGTTGTGTTCTTGGTTGTTGGCATAGCCTGGCATAAAGCATTTCTGCTGGTTTCGCTGTTCTGTTTAGCAGTCGCCGGCGCCAGTGCGATGATTAGTCAAAAACAGCAAAAAAATGACAAGGAAACGGCTTCGTTACCTGAAGTTGGTGAACAAGCAGAGAATGCTGCCTAGTCATAACTTGACTAATATAACGGTCGAAAATTCCGGAAATTTGTCTAAATTTAAAAATCGGTTGTCGATTGACATGTGCTTAGTGCCCTTATCGCATTAAGCAAAATAACTGCCGACAAGATTAGCGCACTATATCTGAACCAAGGTGGCAAAACGTCATGACCAATACTTAGCCATGGCCAACGTGTCACAGCGGTTTCGAGTGTTAATAACAGCCACTGAAGTGCTCTGTGAAGTTGGCTGAGCGCGATCTCAGGCTGGAGTGTCTCGGGCAACAAAAAAGCCATCCCAGTCATCGTCAGAAGGCATGTAAAGACCGGCATCAAGGCTGGCATAAACAGTATTGGTAAAAAGTTAAGTTCGCCAAATACCGCGGTGCCCAGTAAACATAGCGATATCTGCGACTGCATCAATGCATGTAAACCGTGCTTATTTCGAAAACCCAATCGAATTCTAGTGTGAGCTAGTATTAGATAGGCGCCCCAGCCGAGTAAATTCGCCTCACCGATAAAGCCGATTGGAAAAATTAGGGACTGTAAAAGCAGCATGACCTGCAGGTGCGTTACGGCCGGTGGTGATCCTACAAATACCCGAAAAATATTGTAGGTCACAGTGGCGATTAGCGCTCGCTCGGCATTGGGTGGACATCCAACAAGTATGAAATACATGACTGAGATTGACGTATTAATCAATCGCATGATCGCTTGTACGTCAAGCCATCGCGTAGCCGATATCAAACGTAGGGCATATAAAGTGGTAGGTATGAAGCCTAGCGCAAGAAAAGTGAGTTGAGTCACTACAGTTAGGTGGATGCCGCTTATTACTAGAAGATGATGGAGACCAGTTGCTTTGACAGCCCGGTGCAGATCACGAGGCAGTTGATCCATTTCGCCCAAAATTACAGCCTTGAGCCATCTCATTTGCCTTAATCCCAGGCTCCGTGCACTCTTAGCAAACCATTGGCGAATCCTCCTCTCGGCAGGATCGATTGTTGAATTGGTATGTAATTCGTTCGAGTGACTGAAGTAAGATCTGTGCCGTCTAAAAAGTGTGGCATCAGCAGTCACCGTGACCTCACCCGAGTCCATGGAACTCCTATTTCCATATGTTTGAAACAGTCCCGACGGTGTTTTAATTAAAAGGGGACCGCGTCCCCGATTCGTCGTAAACACTCCGAAAAATGGGTTAAAGGGCCCAGAGTCCCCGAATTCGAGTGAGGGAGCGCTATGATTACTAGACCAAATCAGCGCCAAACATACGGCGACTATTTGAGGCGGTGAGATTTGGAATAAATTTCTAAAGTTCTTTATCCGTGAAAGAAAAAAGAGGACCACGGAAAACAAAAGTAAAACGGTCGAGCATCTTGTCTGAAACGGCTGAATTAACCTGCATTGTGCGAGCAGGTTTCCAATCGAGAAGCTTGTGAGCCAAAGTCCAATCATTCACGAATAAATACGACTTCGTGCCTCTTCCGACAATAGGCTGGAACGGACATATAAACCAACTACCAGATATTGGTCGTGGTAAACTAAGGCAATGAAACTAAGATAACCTCTAGGGCATGGAGATGCAGTGGAAACACTTGCTCAGTTGTCTATCTTTCCAAGACTTCAGCGATGGTTTAATCAACAAGCGCAAATGCCACCTGGACTTGAAAAATTGCCTGATTTTTTAGTTTGGCGATTGTGTGATGCTATACATTCTGTCGAGTCTGTGGGCATCAGAAGATGGCTAGATGCTTTTCGTTTGTTTTTGCAAAAATCCAAAAATCCGCTGCAGGACTTTCTGCTTGCCGAAGAGCTCGCCGATAGTCATGGCGCTCAGATGATGGAGCTCGTAGGGTTGATTGCCGAACAATCGGTACGTAAAAATCAGGGCGATCAGTTTTTTGAAGCCATGAAATCAGGAGCTGACTCCACAAGACTCGCGGTTTTTAGATTTTTTGCGGCCTGGACTGCCTTAAATACCGGGCGGTTGGAATATTGCATTGCAGAGTGTGAAAAAGTCGATCAACCGTTTGCCCCGCTGTACACGCTGCATGGGCAGGCGCTACTTGAACTCGGTCGGTGCACAGAAGCCGTTGAGGTTTTAGAAATTGCAACGAGGCTTTCTGGATCCGAGACCATCGCTTGGTTTCAATTGGCTAAGGCAAGGCACATCTCTGGAGACCCTGAGCGAGCGTTCGTCGCTTTGCGTCAGTGTCGGGAGCTATCTCCCAATAATTTTGAAGTCAGTCTTTACATGGCATTGGTTGCACTTGAGAATAATGTTCCATTAGCACTTGCTCAGGAGGCATTTGAAGTTGGCGCTAAGTTGATGACAGCATTCTCCGAAAACCCGACCGTCGTATTTACATTACTTAGGTTGGCCTGTCGTACGGGTCGAAAGCCCGACGCAGTGAAGATCATGAATCAGGCTAAATGGGTAGGTATGTCGACGAAGTCTGACCTTGTACGCGCGCTCCCACAGGTTTTGAGGGGACTACACGACGTTGGCTGGTTAGACCTAGCTTCAACACTGCTGGGAGGCATTACCCCGGCGATTTAAGTTGTCACAAGCAGATGGCTCGTCGCACTGTATATCTGCTGATTCACATGATCTCGTAAATCGTCCCAATGTTTTAGGTCGGGTGTACCCCTACTTAGCTGTCTAGACTGTGGAACTAAAGTTCGACCACTCTCCACAAGGCGGCGCAGTTCTGGGGTGATTGTTCCGCCCTGGGCTCCTACGCCCGGCATCAAAAGTGCCTTATTAAGGAGGCTTGACCGAGTTTTATACTCGATACTTGATACTCGGGTAGCACCTACGACGAGTCCAAATGAGTCGCTCAATTTAACTTCTTCAAAATAATTGAGGATTTCTTGATAAATTCGAGTTGATAGAGGTTCATTGGTGGGCCCTATGGGGCAATCCTGGACTGACGCACCACTCGCATTGGAGCTCACCCATACTAGATAAACTCCACGCCCCCTCTTGAGCCAAGGCTCGAGGGGCGACACTGTGTCGGTACCCATATAGGGGGTGACTGTAAGTGCGTCGGCTGCCATCACATCGAATGCCATCTGTCCGTAAGCTCGCATAGTTGAAGAGATGTCGCCTCTTTTGGCATCAAGTATAGTCAACAAGCCGCACTCGTTGGCAAATTTTATTGCTGACTGCAATACTCGGAAACCGTCTGGGCCCCACGCCTCAAAAAAGGCACTTTGGAACTTGATGGCCGGTACCTTATCAGCGGCAGCCTCGATTAAAGAACGACTAAAATTCTCGAGAAAAGAGACGGGCCCATGGCGTTCAAGCCATTCCCGGGTGAATCTGGGTGACTCTAATATGTCCGGGTCACACCCTACGCATAGTGCATTACCAACAGAGCGGATTTTAGAGGACAGGGAATTAACGAAGCTGGATTGTATCAAGGTCATGTACGCTCAGAATGAAATAAATGTTGCCAATGATTTCTAGCATAATGATCCGTACGGCGACTACCTCTCAGCCTCAAAAACGTCATCGGACTGCCGATTCCTTGAGGTATGCCTAACGACACTCCAGCGAGAAAGTCCAACGTTGGTCCAAATTCGACCCCACTGGTGGTTTCAGTCAATCGAGTAAGAATCCCTAGGTAGGTAGCCATGTGTTGACTGAGGCTCACATGATTCCAATTTCGGAGGTTTCTTGATGGGAGGCGTTTAGCAAGCTGCTTGGCCTGACGCCAACTGGTGTATTCGAAGTCAAATCGAGGCATGTTTGAGTTTAAAGTGGATCCGTCTCTGTTGGGATTAATGATGTTTCTGATTTTCAGGAAACGCTCCCAATTATCTTCACTGCCGGCAAATTCCCAACCTGATCTCTGCAGAGAGCCCACAGCGGCAGCCAGATCATGATCACAAAAGGAAGTCGTCCGAATGAGTTCGTCTAAAAAGAGAGACCTAAATTGCATGGAAAGTGGTGTGATAGATCGGGACATATCAGGATTGCGGACCACGGCATCGCTGACATGCGTGAGTATATTCTTTATTGTCCTCGGTAGGATTGCTGGTTCTTGCGAGAATTCTAAAACACCGGGAATAGATTCAATATGATTGCCACTCAGTCGGAAGAAGCGATATTCAACTTGTGCCTCGGAAACGCTAAAAAAATCATCGGCTGTCCACGCGAGAACCGGACCACTAAAGCCAGTTGGTTGACCTTGACACCAAGTGACACCCCTTTCCCACAAATGTTGAGCTGCGACGATACCAAGAGCCCGCTCAATGCGGGCAAAAAGTAAATTAAGTCCCGGGATAAGTTCGCGAGCATCATTGGCAACTAACAAAACTTGTTGCTGGTTTTCCAGTAACTTTGAAAGTACGGAAGATGGGGGTATCCCTAGTGTAAGATTTATAGCCACCGGTGGTGAAGCGATGAGTGCTTCAGACACCAGAGTGATCGCCGTTCTAGGGGCAGTAACGAGCTGCTTCTCCAGCCAATTACTATACTGTGGTAGAAGGAGGTAGCGAGTTGCAATTAAACTTATTATTCTCCCTAGATCTGCGGGTTGCCTCAGTTTTGCTCTCTCGCTCACTAGTTGCCAGCAGTAATCCCAGGCCGTCGGACCGCTTGCCTTGCCAAACTTTTCCTGCGAGGAGACGCTTTCAATTTGCTTATAGGCTGCCCGTCTTGACTGTGCGTCCACTGATACAAAATCATGGCGCGGACGCGTTCGCCTCATCGGCCTGACACCTGCAGTGGGTTGAACGGCAATCAGTTCGCTGAAAATCCTCCGGGCCTGATCGTGCCAGTTACTGGCATCCGAGCAATAGTCGATCAAACCATCACTGAGTGCCACCTTGGCGGCGCATACCGGTGTTGCTTGCCATCGCTCTCTCGTTCTACCGGCTCGTTTACTCATTGATTCCAATAATCCGCCGGGTGGAAAGACGCCGGCCTCTATTTCTGGAAATCCGAGTAGCGACCTTGAATTGAACCAGTATCTATGATGGCATGACAGAGCCAATTCCCACGCACTACCATAGCAATTTGCAGCTGCGGCATAGGTCCAAGGAACTGGCGAGTTTCGGATTAGGGAAAGTAGCCAGCGCCAGGCATCAATGCGCTGAACGAGATCATTGAAAAGACAATCATTTCCGAGCTCAGATATCCACGGGCTAACGGCATCTTGCGCTACACCAGACTGAAGTAAAAGCACCCCAGTAGTCTGATTTGTATTGGTTTTGTGCAAGTTTTCAGCAATTTGAGCAAGTCGCCCTACAATCTCTCCCGCAGCTTGCTGATAAAAGCAAAGAACATTAGGGAGAGAGATAACAATCATATTGTCTGACATTCTGTTACTCATGCGGTTGCCGCCAAGAGATGAACATCCGGATAGTTGCCCGTGAAAATTGCAAGCGCGGGTAGTTTGTGTCCCATGCAAAATTCGGCCGCCGTGATGACGGGTTGCCAGCCAAAAACTGCATCGGGGTATATGGATGCGGCAGCTATCGATGCACTAGGTTTAAAGGCATCTGCAATAGTGTTTGCAATCACAATAAAAGGATCCGAGATCACAAGCTTTATGAGATCGTTTGTAGTCAGTCCAAACTGTGATTGGAGCCACTGATTTGCCAATGAGCACAGCTTGCCGCCAGTATCGAGATTGATTTGAGTCCCTGGCATTCGCACACTCAGACATGCAAGTTTCAATTGGCGCTCTTGGATCCCCTTCGTAGAGATGGAGTGTGGTGCGATACGTAGAGTCGCCATACCCCAGCCTTCGGGTGCTTCAAGGGGGGCTTTTGCTGCAAGAGCGAGGTCGCGAGCTGCTAAAAATTGCAGTCTTTTCAGAGATGCTCTCCAACTGGGCTCCGTAAGATCTAAAAAAGTGGCCTTGCCGAGGCGCTCTTCGATTACTAATTTCCACCGCTCCGCCGACTGCGGCGGGTAGTTGGCCCTTACCTTCATCATGGATTCAGCAATAATTCGGGCAACCCTCCGCTCTTTACCGGGATTTTGCGAGCTCATTGCACGCGCAAAAGCTCCATGAGCATCGGTGTTGGGACGGTCACCGTCACTGAGAATTGCAAGACCTTGTAACTCATTTGGCCGCATAATAATTTCTAGGAAACTAGTCAGACATGACGGTCTAAAGCTAAGAGCTTTAATATCAACTAGGTGTCGCTGCACCTCTCTCATGTCGTGGTTTTGCAAGGGCATAAGTACGGTAGCTGCACTCATTGTCTGGTGATCAGACAGCTGCATCTGACGCACTAGAGTTGCAGCAGTCTTGACGTGGTTCATGCGCTGCGGCCTTAGTTCGGCAAAGCTGCGCTGCACAAAGCCTTCACCCAGGATTTTTAGGTGAGCCGTTGGGTATTCTCGTATTAATAGACCTTCATTGAATTTGATCGGCATGGGCCATACCGTCGCGGAGCCTTGACCTCGCGTGTTGAAGCTGACTACGCAGCTTTTCATCCTGCGTATTTTTACTGAGTCCATCGAGCCACTGATCGACTCCTGCCCAGTCTCGCTGCTGTAGTTTTACTGCGATGATTCCCTCATATGCATCGAGAAATTCTGGAGCAATTTTTGTGGCCTTACTAAAGTTTTCGATGGCGTCGTCGAGGCGGCCGATTTGCATGCTGAAATTGCCAATTTTGTAATGGAGAACTGCGCGAGAGCGTTCAGAATCGACATTTAGGAGGCACTGGCGTAAGACCTTTAGACAACCATCCCAGTCAGCTAGACGTTGATAGGCGTCAAATGCAATATTTGACGTGTCTAGTGGGCTGTCGGCGCAGTGAGAATCCAGAATCAACAGAGCATCATTGGGTCTATCCATCTGGTACAGATAAATTGCGGCTAATTCCTGGCCGACTCGAAAAATTTCCTGAGGTTGTCGGACTGCCTGTAAGAGCTTGAGTAGAATGTCTACGACTTGATCCCACTCGTTACTCTGAGTGTAGGTGAGCTTAAAGTATCTCAGCGCCCTCACGTTGCTAGGATCGGTGAGAAGTAACTTTTCATAGGTGGCTACCAGCCTGTTTTCATTATGAGTCTTCTTCTCGTAGAGCATACACAAGCGTTCTAGGCAGGAAATTCTATCGATCACGGTCGGGAAGTAGTCACAGATAGCAGACAGTATCGTCGACTCGGCTATGTAGTCCTCGAATTCGATGATTTGCGGCAGGATATCTTCGCTAAATCTTAGGTATCCTAATTTTAGATCCGCGACCATATTTGCGCAGGATTCCGCAGCAGCAAAAGCATCTTCGAGGTAGCGGTTCTGAACTTTAGCCAAGCGAATAAAATAGGATTCACTTTGCCGCGGATTCTCAGTGATAATCGTGTTCAGTAAGCGAAAATAAGGCCCCCAACATTCATAGCGCTCGAAAAGGTCGAGTGCCTTCTGTCTTTCGCCGGGGTCAACCATAGCTCCGTTGTCTACCTTCGTGACGAGACTTCTAATTCTGTCACCCTCTAGCGCAGACTGTGAGGCCATAACTACTTCCGGATTATGGGGTTATTTTTGCAAAAGGCCATCAACCACAAGTGAGCCAGCTTTTTTGATAATGCGATCGTAGTCAAAAGAATTCTGATCGAAGAGCCATTGTAGACTTAAGCCATCGATTACAGCAATTATGTAGGAGGCATAATCTTTTGCGTCAACCGGTCTGAATGCACCAGCGGTAATACCCTCTCTGATTACATTCGCCGCGGCCTCGCGGAACTTCTGATAATGCCGAGCGATCACCTTCTTAACTTCGTCTTTTTGGTTGATCTGCGTCCAGAAGTCCATATTCACTTGGTAGTATTCTTTCGTGCTCCGAACAATATCGAAGCAGACTTCAATGAAAACCTCTAGCTTCCGTTTGTTATCAACTATGGAGCTCATTTCTGAAGCAAGAATTTTTTCGATGTCCCCGGCCACTTTATCCAGAACTGACATCATCAGTTCGTCTTTATTCAAGAAGTAATAATGGATGATGCCTTTGCTCACTCCAGCGGTCCGCGCCACATCTTGCATTGAAAAATTGTGGTAACCAAATTTGGTGATACAGTCGACCGTGGCCCGGACGATCTGATCTTTACGTTCTGCAGCAACGTCCGCCTTGGACATAAGCTCTCCATGATTCCAAATCTGTGCTCACGGTTGATTTGTGCCGAAGGGGCGACGTAACCGTAACCCAACAGTAATGACAACGTTTTTTGATGTTAGCATTGCCGCTAAATAGGAGCAATCGCTTGGTGCTAAATTTGAATCCATGGTAAACTTTGCGACAGACACTCAATGTTTATAAAAGTTAGGTCCACATTCGGTTACTGATCGTGGAGAGGTTCTATGGGTCGGTTGGTCAGTAAGTTATCCAGGCTTGCCGTCTGCTTCACTTTAGTTGGCTCCGCCACAGCGACTTATGCGGGTGAGTTGAAGTGGACTCATTACGGTGTGAGACCACTCGCCATGGGCAATGCCTACGTAGCGGTCGCTGATGACTTCAATGCTCTGTTCTATAACCCCGCAGGATTGGCGCGACTGAAGAGCTGGTCAGGCGAACTGTTAAACCCATCATTGGCGATTTCTTCCAATACTGTGGGGGCCGCGAGCAGTATCGGTGAGCTAATGACCTCGTCTGGCGGAAGTAGTTCTACCGAAGATGGGGTCTTGCGTATTCTGCAGGATAATACAGGCAAACCACAGTATTTCAATATCACTGAAACACCACACCTGATTTTCCCGGGATTTGGTATCGGAATCGGGCTCTCTGGTGGAGCAAGTTTGGTCGTCCACCGTGATATTTCTGCAGATGTTGAGACCGGTATCCGCATGATTGCCCCGATCGCCTTTGCGAAGAACTTCTTTGAGGACCGCCTGAGTGTTGGGGCAAGCGTTAAATTTGTCGGGCGTGGCGGTGTGGATCATACGTTTGGAATCAATGACATAAGCGCGTTCACCAATAAGTCTGGCGATAATTCCGGCTCGGGAGCAAAGCTCAGTGATTTCGTCGAGGGGGGGT